>JBDSOE010000136.1:0-2632 GCA_039915005.1 Ginsengibacter sp. | reverse complement strand
ACAAGACTATAAAGTTGAATGTACCTCAAAATGAAATTGTGACGGGTGTGCCGGTTTATGCTGATGAAAAAGAACTGACCTCAGTATATTTGTTGAAATTACCTTTTACCAAAATACGTAAATGGGTAGAAAATACCAATACAGAAGATGGAAATAAAAGTGAATTAAAAAGATAAAATTATACAGCAGTAATTTTCAGATTTAATGGCTCGCATTTTACAAACAAAGCACAAAAGTTCGTGTTAGTTTACATAAAATTATAAAACAAACATAAATGTATAACACCTTTAAAATATCCCTGTCAATCATAATCGTCCTCTGCACGCTTGTTTCATGCAATGAAAAGAAAGCCGTTTCTAAAACTGATTTTGTAATAGCCAATGGACAAATGCCCAACATTACTAAAGATAAAAGAGGTGATCTTCACCTGGTGTATGGTGTGGGTGACAGTATTATGTACGTGTCTTCTTCAGAAAATGGCCATTCTTTTTCCTCACCTTCCTTAATTTCTGTATTGCCTGGCTTAGCTGCATCACATACGCGTGGCCCTCAGATAGCTGCCACTGATAATGGATTAATCGTTATTGCCTGCAACAATTCAGGAGATATATTTTCATACAATAAATCTGGTTCTGGAAATTGGATGCAAAAAGTTACAGTAAATGATGTGGATACGGTAGCTAAAGAAGGATTAATGGCTTTGAGTGCCGATGGAGAAAATGCTTTTGCTGTTTGGCTGGATTTGAGAGAAAACAAAAAAAATAAAATATACGGCGCCCACTCAAATGATGGCGGCAAAACGTGGTCAAAAAATTTAATGGTTTATACCTCCCCTGATACTACCGTATGTGATTGCTGCAAACCTTCTGTGGCAATGAAAGGCAATAACGTGTATGTAATGTTCCGCAACTGGCTAGATGGCAACAGGGACTTGTATTTGATTTCATCTTCCAATGGCGGCACGTCGTTTGGTCAGGCACAAAAATTAGGCACGGGCAACTGGAAGTTAAACGCTTGCCCTATGGATGGCGGCGGTTTGGCAATAAACAAAAACGGAGAAGTACAAACCATTTGGAAAAGAGAGGGGAACATTTTTACTGCCATCCCCGGTGTTCCTGAAATTAAAATTGGACAAGGCCGGGGTTGCACTATTGAAATTATGGGCGACCATAATATTTATGCCTGGACAGAGAAAGAAAATGTAGTATTCATCAAATCGGATGGAGAAAAAAAAGTGCTTGGCAAAGGTAGCCAGCCTGTTATAAAAGCGCTTGACAAGAATCATGTAATTTGTGTATGGGAGCATGAAAAGCAGATACATGCTTCCATAGTTGAAATCTAAATACCCGGAAAATCAAATAATTTTTCCACCACCTGGAAGTCTTTAATAAGGTAACCTTCTGCTTTTAAAAACGGAAAGGGTTAATTCCAAAAGAGCATAACAGGTATAATAATTGTAAACCAGCCAAAAGCATTCAAAAAATAAACATAATGAAAAAAACAATTTTCTTATTACTCTCAACAGTTTTCTTAGCCTATAACAGCAATGCACAAACGCAAAATAATTCACTTCAAAAAAACAGGGAATTTACAGGGGCAAAAGCTACTCATAAAATGTATCACGCCATTTATCAAATGGATAATAACGACCCAAAAATTATTGGAAAAACCTTTCGGAATATTAATAACGCGCTGAGCGATCCCAGGCTGAAAGGAAAAATAAAGATTGAATTAATTGCCTTTAGCGGCGGAACAGATGCTTATCTGATTGGCGGCAAATATGAAGATGATTTAAAGGCGCTGGTAGAAAAGGGCGTTATAGTAGCACAATGCGGTAACACATTGAGTGAAAGAAAAATCGGCAGGGATAAACTGTATGATTTTATCGCCATCGTACCCAGTGGAAATGGCGAACTCATCATCCGCCAGGCAGAAGGATGGGCCGTTGTGAAACCATAAATCATATCCTTTAACGATCCTCAATTGATAGTGTTTTTTTGCGGGAAATCAATTTATATGCATGGATGATCTGATCGCTGCTTTTTAACAAACGTTTCCAAAATACCCGAGAGTATTTACAGAAAGATTGCCACCCGGCATTTTAGCAAAGCCCAATGAAGGAGGCTCTATTACCATTGACAATTTACGCATCACTTTAAAGCCGGATGTATTATACCACGGGCAAAAGTCGTAAAAACGGGCAACCCAATTTATTAAGTTAAGGTGTCAAAAGAGGGGCATGCAGTTTATAAAAAGTGGGGATGCGAATAAATGGTTGGGGTATTTTCGTACAAAATTATATACATCTTTCACATAATTCTATAACCAATTCAATCAACTTAAAATTAGCTTTGCCCCATAAAGAATATTTGAGAAATGAAAACAAAACAATTTAAAACCAACATCATGTGTGGTTCATGTATAGCCAAAGTAACGCCCGTTTTAAATGAAGCATTCGGTGAAACTAACTGGAAAGTTGACACACAAAATCCGAAGAAGATCCTGACTGTTTCAACAGAAAATAGCGTGGAAAGTGATTTGATAAAAGCACTCGAAAAATTAGGATACAAGGCGGAAGAAATTATTGATTAAGGAATGCCTTTAATAAGGCACGATTTTGGTGTTTACATAA
>JBDSOE010000099.1:0-3954 GCA_039915005.1 Ginsengibacter sp. | reverse complement strand
CACCGCCGTTTAGCGCCGGCTCATGAAGTATGCAAAAAATAAATCCCTTATCAAATTTGTTACTATCAGACCATACATTTTTGAAATCGGAGTTTAATTGTTCTTTTTTTACACAAATCAAATATTGTAAATTGCGAGCAACCACGCTGTTATGGAAAATAAAATACCCACTCTTAAAGAAATTGCCCAAAAACTGAAGTTTTCTGTTTCAACAGTTTCGAGGGCATTGAGCGATCATCCAAGTATAGGGTTGCGTACCAAATCACATGTAAAACAACTGGCTAAAGAATTGGGGTATGAACCTAACAAGACGGCTCTTTTCTTTAAGCAACAAAAAACACATACCCTTGGGGTGATCTTACCAAACCTTATGGAAGGCTTCTTTTCACAGGCCGTAAATGGAATTGAGGATGTGGCCAATATCAATGAATACAGTGTGCTTATAGGACAGTCCCATGATGACATTGAGAAGGAAAAAAGGATTGTGGCAGCCATGAAAAATCAAAGGGTAGATGGATTGCTTGTTTCTATTTCCAAGCACACCAAAAATATTGACCACTTTTTAAGCCTTGAAAAATACAATATACCGGTGGTCTTTTTTGACCGCGTTCCTGATGTAAAAACGGTGCATAAAGTAGCCTCCAATTTTACTACCGGCACGCGGCAGGCGATTGAGTTTTTAATTACAAAAGGGCATAAAAGAATTGGCGTTATCAATGGCCCTGAGGAAATGAGATCGTGCAAAGAAAGAGTAGCTACCTACATGAATGTGTTACAAAAGAAAAGGATAAAAATAGATCTGTCACTGGTGGTTACCACGGACTTTACACAAGAACAAACTTTCAAAGCAATGGAAGAATTGCTTCGTCTCAAATACCCGCCAACCGCCGTCTTAACCATCAACGATTGGGTAGCTTTGGATGCTGTGCAATATGCCCGTAAAATGAAACTTAAAATTAATAAGGATATCTGTTTTGTGAGTTATGCCAACCTTTCTATTACCCACTACCTTGAGTTTCCACCGCTTGCCTCTGTGGAACAATATCCTTATGAGCAGGCGAAAAAAGCCACCGAAATATTATTTGAATTGCTGGAGAATAAAAGCGGTGATACCGGGCTTGAGCCTTTCTGGCGCAATGTCTTAATAGAAGGGCAATTGATAGTCCATAAAAAGTAATCCCCCATTTTTCTTCAAATTCCTTTATTCTTTTTTTTGATCCTGAAATAGGGGTAAGAAAAATTAAATCTCCCATAGCCTTAAAACCGGGCAATCGGTTGCGTTACATTATTAGAGAACCGTTCCATAAGTTTGTAAGGCCTTAATGAAAAATAATGATAAACGAAATATTTACAGCCTATAATTTGGACCGGGATAAGTGCCTGGTGGAGCTTGTGGGTAATGGGCTGATCAATAAAACGTGGCGTCTTAGGGACGGGAATGAGGACTTTATTCTGCAAAAAATAAATACAGATGTATTCCGGCAACCCGAGGCTATTGCTGATAATGTAAGAATGCTATCCATCTTTCTCAGGGAAAAGTATCCGGATTATTTATTTACCACGCCTGTAAAAACGAATGACGATAAAGAAATGATGCTGATAGGCGAAGACGAGTTTTACCGCCTTACGCCTTATGTAAAAGAGTCTCATACCATTAATGCAGTTGAGAAGCCGCAGCAAGCCTATGAAGCCGCAAAGCAATTTGGGGAATTTACCAGATTGCTTTCTCAGTTTCCTGTAGAAAAATTAAAAATTACTTTACCCGATTTCCATAACCTTAGTCTCCGGTATGTACAATTTGAACAAGCTCTGGAGAAAGGAAATCCTTCACGCATTGAGGAGTCCGCAAAGCTGATAGAATTTATAAAGAACAATAAAAATATCGTGGACACTTATGAACATATTTTACACGATCCTTCTTTTAAATTGAGGGTTACCCACCATGATACTAAAATAAGTAATGTGCTATTTAATGAAGCTGATAAAGGATTATGCGTGATAGACCTGGATACCGTGATGCCGGGATATTTTATAAGTGATGTGGGTGATATGCTACGTACTTATTTGTCGCAGGTGAGTGAGGAAGAAAAAGATTTTTCAAAAATCATCATCCGGGAAGAATTTTTTGAAGCCATCTGGAACGGATACATTGGAGAGATGAAAAGTGAATTGCATAAGGAAGAAAGAAGGCATTTTATTTATGCGGGCAAGTTCATGATCTATATGCAGGCTATCCGCTTTCTTGCGGATCATTTAAATAATGATATTTATTATGGAGCCAAATATGAAGGGCATAATCTTGTAAGGGCAGGAAACCAAATTGTATTATTAAAGCGATTGATGGAAAAAGAGGAAGTTTTAAAAAGGATAATTAAAAATCAGGAGCTATAAAATTCAGAGGTTTTATTCGGTTAAATTATGTGGGTTTAAATATGTGTTATCAGGAATTGATGGACTATGAATCTAATGTAATGGGTATTAGCTAATTAATCAGCTTTAAAAATTCTTCTTTCTTTCTTCTTGAAACATCAATCACCTCATTGTTTTGTAAAACCACCTGGCCGCCATCCCCACGTATATATTTTTTGAGGTAACTCAGATTTATAAGGTGTGAATTATGTATTCTGAAAAAGCGGTAAGGCAGCAATATCTCTTCGAAATCTTTGAGGAGCTTGGTTACCAGAATGTTTTTGCCATCCTTAAAAAATATTTTACTGTAGTTGGAGCTGGACTCGATCCGTACGATTTGGTTTATCTCAAAAAACTCAACGCCTTCATTTGTGGAGATGGTTATCTTGTCATTTTGAGACCTGGAGTCGGATAGGCTCTGGCGAAGCACATCTAATTTTTCGGGGGTTTGTTTATTTTGATATTTTAGTAAACGGGCCACAGAATCCTGTAAATCTTTTACCGCAATAGGTTTTACGAGGTAATCGAAAGCGCTGATGCGCACCGCATCAATGGCGTAATGATTGTAAGCCGTGGTAAATATAATATCAAAATCCTTTTCTTTTATTTCTTCCAGCATTTTAAAACCATTCATCCTCGGCATTTAAATATCCAAAAACACTACATCCGGGTGCATTTGCCCTATCAGTTGAATGGCATCCTCGGGCTTTTGAGCAGTGGCGATAATGTCTATGTCGGGGCAAAACTCCAGTATCTTTTGCTCCAGGTTTTGCAGGCTTGGAAGTTCATCATCTACCAATATGGCTTTTAACTTTTCCATTAATTATTTTTTATAAGATTATAAAGCTTTTATTTTCAACCGCACCCTGGTGCCGCAGGGTTCGTTATTATGATTGTAGAGATCTGTGATTACCACACCGCCTTCAGAGTTGTGCTGAAAGTTAAAAATATCTATTCTTTCCTGTGTTAGTTGGGTGCCCAGGCTTTTGTGAAAGGGTTTATTGTGTTGTTTGTATTTTGCCGATTGCTTCCGGCCTATACCATTATCCTCAATCGTATAAATAATATATTCATTTTCTATAGTTGCTGCAATGAACAGTTCCAATGCTTCCCCTTCGCTTTGAGATAGCCCATGTATAATTGCATTTTCCACATAAGCCTGAATTATTAAAGGTGGTACTGAATAGTCGTTATCCGTAAGTTCCGGATCAAGTTTTAATTGAAAGCTAAATTTATTATTAAAGCGTAACCGTTCTAGCTCCACATATAATTTTATAGCTTCCAGGGATTTTACAAAAGGAACCAGATCCGTACGGCTGCTGTCGAGCATTATCCTTATTAATTCTGAAAACTTGGTTAAGTACTCACTGGCTGTTCTTCTTTCATTCCTCATCATAAAATTTTCAATGCTGTTGAGGCTATTGAAAATGAAATGCGGATTCATTTGTGCTCTTAATGATTCCATTTTTGTTTCGGTTATCTTTTGTTTGAGGGCTGCCTCTTCCCGCTTCTTTTTCGATTGAAAATTTTTGTAAATAAAAAATG
>JBDSOE010000067.1:0-5655 GCA_039915005.1 Ginsengibacter sp. | reverse complement strand
TTTGTTAGAAGATGAAATTTCCTCCTAATGAATACTCATTTATCTTTTTTTGCGGATGAAAATATTTCAACAGATTTAATTAATTGGGTCAGAAATAATGGACACAAAATTTCAGGAGTCAAAGCAGAAAAGATGTGTGGCACTTCAGATATAAATATTATTCAGAAGTGCTTCCAATCGAATGAAATAATACTAACACATGATAATGATTTTGGTAAAATAATCTTTACAACCCAGATACCTTTTTATTCAATCATTTATCTTAGACCGGGTCACTTCGATGGCAATTTTCACATTTCAACATTGGAAAGTATTTTAAAACATAAGGAATTAATTCAAAGAGGTACCATAATTATTGGCCACCGTTTGATGGATAAAATCAAAATAAGAATCAAGCAAATAGAAACTTAAACAGTATGAAAACAATTAAAGGCCCTGGAATATTTATTGCGCAATTTATCGGCGCTGAAGCACCTTTTAATAGCTTAGAAAACATTTGTAAATGGGCTAAAGGACTTGGCTTTACAGGCGTGCAGATTCCTACCCTGGATGAAAGATTTATTGATCTTCAAAAAGCGGCGGAAAGCAAAACTTATGCTGATGAACTAAAGGGTTTGGTGAATGAATGCGGATTAGAGATCACGGAATTGTCTACCCATTTACAAGGACAATTGATAGCGGTAAATCCCGCTTATGATGTATTGTTCGATAGCTTTGCCCCGGAAAAATTTCGCAAGAATCCCAAAGCGCGGCAGCAATGGGCTGTACAACAATTAATGTACGCCGCAAAAGCTTCGCATAATTTGGGATTGAAAGCACACGCTACTTTCAGCGGTTCTTTACTGTGGCACACCTTTCATCCCTGGCCGCAGCGGCCGCAAGGGTTGGTAGAAGAAGGATTTAAAGAACTGGCGAAAAGATGGTTGCCCATATTAAATGAATTTGATAAAAACGGTGTGGATGTTTGTTACGAAATACATCCCGGTGAAGATTTGTTTGATGGCGAGACTTATGAAATGTTTTTAAAAGAAGTAAACAATCATCCGCGGGCCTGCATCCTCTACGATCCTTCTCATTTTGTTTTACAATGCCTTGATTATATTCAATACATAGATTTCTATCATGAGCGTATAAAAGCATTTCATGTAAAAGACGCAGAGTTTAACCCTACTGGAAAACAGGGAACTTTTGGCGGTTATCAAAGCTGGCTAAACCGCGCAGGGCGCTATCGTTCGCCCGGTGATGGACAGGTGGATTTTAAAAAGATATTCAGCAAACTTACCCAATACGGATATGACGGCTGGGCAGTAATGGAATGGGAATGCTGTATTAAAAACCAGGAAGACGGCGCCAGGGAAGGTGCTGAATTGATCAAAAAGAATATTATTAAAGTAACAGAAAAAGCCTTTGACGATTTTGCGGCAACGGTAAAAGATGAAGACCTGAACCGCTCTGTTCTGGGAATATGATTTAGACTTTTTTAATTATTTAGACACGAATTATTAGGCACGAATTGGGAAGCTTTGCTTCATTTGTTTTGCAAAACCTCTTAACCCTTAACTTCAACTATACTTTTAAACTTTCTTTATGTCTTTATTTTTAAAAAAATTATTTATCTGCTTCCTTAGTCTTTCATTTTTAAATTCTTCTTTCGCACAAAACACCGGGAAAGTAATAGAGCAAACTATCATCAAAAGCGCTATCCTGAATAAAAATGTGGCTTACACCATTTATCTTCCTCCTGATTATTTTAGTTCCGAAAGATCGTATCCTGTCGTTTACCTGCTTCATGGATATACCGATGACAATACCGGCTGGCTGCAGTTTGGCGAAATAAACCGCTATGCTGATAAGGCCATTGCCGAAGGTACCATTCCTCCTATGATCATCATAATGCCCAATGGCGATTCCAGTTGGTATATTAATTCGTATGACGGCAAAGAAAAGTATGAAGACTTTTTCATAAAAGAATTTATGCCTGCGGTAGAAAAAAAGTATCGCATCAAAAGTGAAAAAAGATACCGGGGAATTGCCGGGCTTTCTATGGGAGGATATGGTACATTTATTTATGCCATGAAATATCCTGAACTCTTTGCAGCAGCAGCGCCCCTGAGTGCTGCAATATTTGATGACGATGCCATAACCGGAATGGCTGATAAAAATTATGAACAAACTTTTGGACAACTATTCGGCCGTGGCCTGAATGGAAAAGATCGTCTGAATACAGCTTGGTATAATAATTCTATTTTGAAAATGGCCGAGACTAAGCCTGTAGATGAATTAAAGAAAGTTCGCTACTGGATAGATTGCGGCGATGATGATTTTCTTACAAAAGGAAATTGCCTGCTGCACATAGTCTTTACCGAAAAGAGAGTACCACACGAGTTCAGGGTACGCGATGGCGCCCACAACTGGACCTACTGGCGCACCGGAATTATAGATGCCCTTCAGTTTATCGGGCAAAGTTTTCATCAGTAATAAAATAGTATTTACTTTGGATTCCAATGGATTCGAAAATTCAAAAAAAGTATTACAAGAATAATCTGTGTCTCTGTAATATTTAATAATTAATTTTAAATTCTGTTTCAACTTTTAAAAAAAAATAATGAACAAAAAACCTTCCTTCCTTCTTGCAATCATTTTGCTTTTTGCCTGTACCTCTTACAAAGTAAATACCATGAATGCAAAAGACAACACCCTCACCCAATCGGAAAAACAAGAGGGATGGCAATTGTTGTTTGATGGGAAAACGACGAACGGATGGCACAACTACGGGAAGCAATCCGCAGGCCAAGCCTGGGTGGTAAAAGACGGAGCCTTATTTCTTGATGCGGAAAACAAAAAGAATCTGGCGAAAAGCGAAGGTGGCGACCTCGTTACCAATGAAGAGTATGAAAATTTTAATTTAAAACTTGATTTCAAGATAGGGGTGAAAGGGAATAGCGGTGTTATTTTTTATATCCATGAGGATCCGGCAAAATACTCCAACACCTATAACACCGGCTTGGAAATGCAGGTGTTAGATAACGGAACTTCCACACGCCTGGGCCATAATGATGCCAAGATTTATACCCACCGGTCCGGTGATTTGTATGATTTATTAGCCGCCAAAGAGGCTATAAACCCACAGGGGGAATGGAATCATGCAGAAATAAAATCGTTGAATGGTAAACTCGATTTTTATATGAATGGGCAGCATACACTTTCCACCACTTTATGGAATACCAACTGGAAGCAAATGCTCGCTATCAGCAAGTTTAAAGACATGCCGGATTTTGGAACTTACAAGAAAGGAAAAATATCATTGCAGGATCATGGGGAAGATGTCTGGTTCAAAAATATAAAGATCAAAAAATTGTAACTTTTTAGAATTAGAAGCTATTCATGTTTGCAGAAGCATTGCTGTGCTACCATTTTATGGCTTGCTTAAAAAAATAATTTTACCAACAACAGGCTCACTTATTTCTTATTAAATCAAACCAATCAAAATGAAGAAAATTTCTTTTGCGATTTTAAGTCTTATTTGCATGATGGCATTTACTCAGTGTAATGATTCTTCAAAAACTGCTACAAATGCTAATTCCAAAGCAGCCCAAATTTCAAATACGGGCGATGTAACCTCCAACTGGAAAATAGGCGTGCAAATGTGGACATTCAGGATGTTCACTTTTGCAGAAGCACTGGATAAAGTGGACAGCGCAGGAGTAAAGTATATTGAAGCGTACTGGGGCCAGCCTTTGGGCGCCGGTATGAAAGATAGTTTCGGCATCAGGATGTCAACCGACAGCCGTGCCAAACTAAAACAAATGCTACAGACCAAAGGGATAAGCATTGTAGCAATGGGAGTTATTGTTCCCAAGACAAAAGAGGAATGGCAAAATGCTTTTGACCTTGCAAAAGAATTTGGGCTTAGCTACATTACTTCGGAACCACACAAAGACCAATGGGATATGGTGGATAGCCTGGCCGGTTCTTATGGTATAAAAGTAGCCATACACGATCATCCCAAACCCAATGCTTACTGGAGCCCCGATTCTGTCCTGGCCGCTATTTCCGGCCATCCGAACATAGGCGCCTGTGCAGATGTTGGCCATTGGGCACGTAGTGGATTAAACCCGGTTGATTGCCTTAAAAAATTAGAAGGCCATGTTTACGGAGTGCATTTGAAAGATATTGTAAAATTTAACGACACTCATGCGGCAGACACCGTAGTAAGTAAAGGCGTCATTGATTTTCCTCCCATATTCCAGGAATTAAAACGACAGAATTTCAATGGTATGTTTTCAATAGAGCACGAATCCAACTGGTATCATAGTTTGCCGGATGTAATAGAAACGGTACGGTTTTATAATGAACAGGTAGCCGGTTTGAAAAAATAATAATTTCTATATTGCCGTGTGTCAAAATAGATTTTTCTTACGTCAGAAATAATTGCCGTATAGGAAAAGGATCAGTAGGTTTAAAGGAATTTCCTTTAAACCTACTGATCCTTTTTGGTTCTTAGGATTTTTATATTCTTAAATAATTACTATTTTAACCTTAGAAGAAAAACTATGAAATACAGATATAAACCTTATTACCTTATTGAAAGGTAAGCCTATCATAATAAGGTAATAAGGTTCTGGAAACTACATCTGAGTTTCTTCTAAGGTTAACAACCAAAAAACACAACCTCTCACTTTTGCTGAATCCTGTAATCAACCACCACTCCATCCACCAGCATCTTATTCTTTTCATAAGAAACTTTTCCACCGGAAGGGATACAAACTATTACCGCTGCAGTGCGGGGCGCCAATTTTATTTCACCGGAAGAAGAAATATTTTGGGCTATAAAATTGCCGGTAACCGTATTATACAAATCAATCTTTTTACCCTTTTCTAAATCAATAGAAACACTTTTAGCGTCTGAGTAAGGATTGTAATACAAAAATGTTGGATAGGCTTTATCATGGAAAAAATCGGTAGCAAGCAAATTTAATTGCAAGATCCCTTCCACTTCTGTGGTACAGATAATGCTCCCGAAAATTCCTACGTGTCCGCTCCCATACACACTAAACTGAGACACCTCTGGATTTTTATTAAGTACCCAAAGTGGCCCGTCGCCTTGTGCTACCGGGCCTTTCAGGTTTTCATATTCTTTATAAGACGATTTCTTAATGATGCCTTCATATCCTATCACTCCCTTGGTTACATCCGCCAATTGAGGAATAGTTTGGTGATCTTTGGGCATGTATTGAGGATAAAAAAACCTTGCGGCGTTGGCGGCATTCAGCATCCATTTGCCAATGGTTGTTGCATAAGAGGGATCGTAACGTACCATTGGAACTAAAGGCCACGCTGCATCATAGGTATTCATCAAAAAGCCATAGCCACCATGATCGACCGTACTGCCAACGATCCCTGAGATATCAACCCCATTCCAGTTGCCTGTCAACACGCCCCAGCCCTCACGGCAAACGGCTGTGCCATCAAAGCCCCATTGCAGCATTTTATTCACATCATAATTCTTTCCCTGTTCCGCATTTATTCTTGCAGAAAGATAGGCGCCAAAGGGCATCAACAATTCATAACCACGTTTTGCGGAAAATTCTTTTTACTACTATCTATACACACAAGTGGCCAGAATTTACCAGTTGCATTAAAATCAAATACGGT
>JBDSOE010000065.1:0-6990 GCA_039915005.1 Ginsengibacter sp. | reverse complement strand
AAAGAACGGGAAGCAAAAATTCAAAAAGAGGCAAGCAAAGGAAATAAAAGTAAAATAGAAAAATAATTGATTTAGAAATTGCCTTACCATAAGAATCGTTTTTTAAAGATCAATAACTTCAAGTGTTGATTTCATTTCTCCAATAATTATTGCTCCTTAAGTTTATGATTGAATAAAATGAGAATGGTACCGGCAATATTATTTTGCCATAAGTTTTTGTTGCGCCATCGCTTTTCATAATTATAATTTTTCTCTTATTATAAAACATGCCTGATTATTGTGAGGGGCGGCCTGGGTTTGCGAGGGCAGAGCAACATTGTTTGATAACCATTATTTTTTTAAATAAATATCCAAAGGCTGATCAGCACCCGTTCTTCTGAGTATCAAAATCCTCATGTATTGTATAAGTGTAGAAAAATAAGGAGAGTCGGAATTTCTAAAACTATTGTATTCATTCAAAAATATATTTACTTACCCTCAGTTATAAGTTTTTGAAAGTTTTGTTGTCTGCTAAAGAAATTATGGCATGTTTTTTATTTGTTTCCTTAAACATTCAGAACCCTTTTAAAAAATATAAAAACCATGAAAACAGTTACATCAAAAGCCGCCACAAACGGCGCCAAATCACCTGCCAATAAGAAATCATCAGGCAGCAGTTCTTCAGTTGCGCAAGGTTTGCGCGAATTGTTTGAAGACGAATTAAAAGACATTTATTGGGCTGAAAAAGCTTTGACAAAAGCGATTCCCAAAATGATAAAAAATGCTACAACCCAGGAATTAATTGATGCCTTGGAAGACCATCTTGAAGTAACAAAAGGACATGTGGAAAGATGTGAAAAGGTATTTGATCTTTTAGGAAAACCGGCGAAAACAAAAAAATGTGAAGCCATGGAAGGTTTAACAAAAGAGGCGGAAGAAATTATGGAAAGTACAGAAGAGGGTGTGGTTCGCGACGCAGGAATTATTTCCGCTGCGCAAAAGGTGGAGCATTATGAAATTGCCACTTATGGAACTTTATGCGCTTTCGCGAAAACCCTGGGCGAAAATGAAGTTGCTGATCTTTTAGAGCAAACATTAAATGAAGAAAAAGAAGCTGATCAGACTTTAACAGGAGTAGCCGAATCATCCATCAATGTGGAAGCTATGAGCGAAGAAGATTGACCTGAAGGTTAGAAAGAATTTTCTATGAAAACTGCATTTGAAATGAAGTAAACGGCGGACAACTTTGTATGAAGTGTCCGTCTTTTTTTATGAAAAACTACTTTTTAATATTTGACGTGCCTAGAAAAATTATGATTCTCCTTCACAAGTAAATCTTTCATGCGGAGGACCCAATGGATTTTAAAATTTTAGAAAAATATATGGTATCAGCAAATCAGCTATACGCCTGAATCACCGGGAGCAACAAGTGGGAAAAACGATTAGGAGATTGAGAGCAATGTTGAGCTATGGTATTTTAAAATTATTGATGAAGCTCAATATATGCCTGCTTTCGATAACTAACTACTTTGCCATTTAATTGTACAGGAAGAAACAATCTTAAACAGGTAACTGAAAATTTATTTGCTGTATTACTGCTTATTCAAAGTATTAAATAAAGGGAATTCTATTTCAACTACATTTGTTTTCTGTTTTATTCTTAATTTTCGGATGCAGAAAAAGCAAGCAATTTGGAAAAGAATATTGATTTACCCCCAACCTGTCAATTTCTATCCGGAGGCGGAGAAATGGGCGAACTTATTCGCGCAAAGGATTGGGGCAAAACCCCTTTAGGTGATCCCGAAAATTGGCCACAAAGCTTACGCACCATGGTTTCTGTGGTGCTCAATAATCCTTTTGGAATGTATATTGCCTGGGGCAAAGAATATACCCAAATTTATAACGATGGTTACCGCCCTATATTAGGCGCTACAAAACATCCGCAGGCATTGGGAATAAGCACAAGGGAAACCTTTGCAGAGATATGGCATATTATCGAATCCATGTTCGATGGCGTAATGAATGGCGTGCCTGTTGGATTCCCTGATTTTATGCTTCCCCTTGAAAGAAATGGATTCGTCGAAAATTGTTATTTCGATTTTGCCTACAGCCCTATTAAAAATGATGATGGCGAGGTTGGGGGAGTTTTGGTTACTGTAATTGAAACAACTAATAAAAAGAAAGCGCTTGATGATTTAAAAAAAAGTGAGGAGCGGCTTCAAAAGAAAAAGATTGAACTGGAAAATGCTTTAAATGAAACGAAGCTCTTTAAATTTATGGTGGATAATGCGGGTGATCCATTTATTCTTATGAGAGAAGATGGAAGTTTTGCTTATTTGAATAACATTGCTATTAAAAGATGGGGATATACCCAAATGGAAATAGAACATATGAGGGTACCGGATGTTGACCCTAATTATGACAATGATGAATTTAAGGAGCTTTTTTCCCGCGCTCAAACCAATGAGATTTCCACATTTGAAACCTTACATAAAAATAAAAAAGGTGAGATATATCCGGTCGAAATAAGTTTAGGTAGTTTGCAAGTAGAAGACAAACCCTTGATGTTTGCTATAGCCCGTGATATTACCGCCCGAAAAAAATCGGAAAAAGAAATTATTGAGGCTTCGAAGAAAATTGAAGAAAGCGAAAAGCGTTTCCGCGATTCGGTTCAACAAGCGCCCCTTGCAATTGCCATTGTAAGTGGTCCTGACTTTATTGTAGAATTGGCTAATGATGCTTATATGGCACTGGTTGATAGAACTGCAGAGCAATTAATAAGTCATCCAATTTTAGAAGTTTTACCGGAAGCAAAAGAAGTGGTAACTCCGTTATTTAAAGAGGTGGTTAGTACAGGGACCCCGTTCCATGGAAATGAATTTCTGGTTCCATTAAAAAGGACGGGTAAACTGGACCATGGATATTTCAATTTTGTTTATCATCCTTTAAAAGATAAAGATGGTAAAGTTTCCGGCATAATGGCTGTGGCTATGGAAGTTACAGAACTTGTAATGTCAAAACGTTTATTGGAAGAGAGCGAAAAACATTTTCGCAGTATGGTGACACAATCCCCCATACCGATGACAATATTAATAGGCAAAGATTATATTATTGAACTGGCTAACAAAGCGATGCTTGAAAATATATGGCGAAAACCAGGTGCAGAAATTATTGGTAAGCCAATCCTGAAAGTATTTCCAGAACTGAAAGAACAGAAATACCCTGAGTTATTGAAAAAAGTATTTACAACCGGAGAAACCCACAGAGAAAAAGAGTCTGTTGCTTATGTTGAAGGGAATGATGGTATGAAAAAGTTTTATCTCGACTTTGAATACGCGCCCTTATTTGAACCTGACGGAATCATTAATGGAATAATGATTACGGTAAATGATGTAACAGATAAAGTTGATGCAAGGATGACAATTGAAGATGCAGAAGAAAGGTTGCGCCTGGCTACAGAGGCAACGGGAGTTTCCACCTGGGAAATGGACCTTATAACCCATCGCTTCATTCATTCGCCCCGACTTGCTATCATTTTTGGCCATCCGTCTTCAAAAATAATTACCTACGAGCAATTGCGAAGCCAGGTTCATCCGGAGGATATTCATGATATTGTAGAAAAGGCGTTTGAGCAAGGGATGAAGACACACATGTATATCTACGAAGCCCGCGTAATAAAGCCTGACAATACGATTTGCTGGATAAGAAAACAAGGAAAGGTGTTTTTTGATGAAAATGGAAATCCCGTAAAAATCATTGGAACCTTGCAGGATATAACGGAGGAAAAACGATACCAGCAGGTATTACAAGAGAGTGAATCAAAATTTCGCCTTCTTGCTGATTCGCTGCCACAAATGATATGGACTGCAGATACTGCTGGCAATACTTTCTATTACAACCAAAATATTTATGACTTTTCCGGGTTAACAAGGGAGCAATTAGACACCGATGGATGGATACAAATGATTCATCCGGACGATAGGGAAGAAAATATTAAAAGATGGATGGAGTCCGTACAAAGCGGAAAAGATTTCTTGTTTGAGCATCGCTTCCTCAGATATAACGGAGAATACCGTTGGCAGTTGAGCCGCGTAGTTCCTCAGAAAGATGCAGCAGGCAACATTCAAATGTGGGTGGGCAGCAGTACCGATATCCAGGAAATAAAAGAACAGGAACAACAAAAAGACTATTTCATAAGCATGGCCAGCCATGAACTAAAGACGCCACTTACATCCGTAAAAGGCTATGTGCAGATGTTGCAGATGATGCATGAAAAGAGTGAAGACTTCTTTTTAAAAAATGCACTAAATACCATGGACAGGCAGATAAAAACACTTACCAGCCTGATTACTGAATTGCTTGATGTATCAAAAATAAAATCAGGGGTCCTTAATTTTAATAATGAGCATTTTGAATTAACTGAGTTAATAAATGAAGTTGTTGATGAAGAGAAACATATTAATCCCCATTATCAAATACCAGTAAATGCTAAAGAAAAAGTAATGGTTTTTGCCGACCGTGACCGAATTGGCCAGGTGCTTATTAATTTTCTTACTAACGCCATTAAGTATTCACCAGGTACAACCACTGTAGAAGTGAAATGTAGTATTAATGGTAACCAGGTAACTGTTGCTGTAAAGGACCTTGGAATAGGTATCAGCAAGAAAGATCAGGAAAATGTCTTCAAACAATTTTACAGAGTGGAAGGCACAAATGAGAGAACATATCCGGGGTTTGGTATTGGTTTATTTATTGCTTCAGAAATTATAAGACGCCATAATGGAAAAATTTATTTAAAAAGTGAATTAGGTAAAGGATCTGTTTTTTCGTTTGAAATTCCCATTGGTTCATAAATTAAATAAAAAGGTATGAAAGAGAATAGTAAGAAAGTTATGATCATTGATGACAATGAAGACATAGTAGCTTTGCTTAAAGCAATGCTTTTAATGAAGAGTTATAACGTCTTTATAAAAACGGATATAATTGACGTGGAAGAGTCAATAAAAGAGATAATGCCCGAACTGATCATAATGGATATGCTACTTTCGGGAGCTGATGGCCGTAAGGTTTGTAAATCATTTAAAAATGACACGAGATTTGCGTCTATACCTGTTTTAATGATTTCTGCACATCCCAATGCAAAAGAAGAATGTTTAAATGCCGGAGCCGAAATGTTCCTTGAAAAACCTTTTGAAATGAAAGATTTTTTCGAGTCTGTTGAAAAATCATTACTTCAGGAGTAAGAGAAGAATCAACAACCCTGGATTAGATTAAAACCCTTTGAGTATCAGTGCCGGCACTGATATCTTTGCCCCTTTATTCAGTTGTTTTATATCCGGTTTTATTACTTCCCATAGTTGGCTGAGTGATCTTTTCTTTTTCTGACATGATAATTATTTTTTAAATAAATAGTATGTAAACCTCATTGAAAATAGGTGCCAACTAAATCAATTAAAAAATAAATAGTTTATGAGAAATTCCAACAAATTTTTTTGGGGGTTGTTTAACGTAATAAACTATTAACCAGATATGCTTTCTATATCTATCTCTTCCTCTTTACCACTTAAAGCAGTATGGCTGTATTTGAGAATTCCTACAAAAAAAACTCCTCCTATAATATTTCCAAGGGTAGCAGGCACAAGAAAATTAATATAATCCGTAAAAGAAATATCTCCCTGAAATAGGCCAGAGGAGACTTCAATATTCCCAACAATGCAGTGTGGTAAGCCTGCCAGGCCTATACAAGTAGTGATAATAAAAATGATAATTATTTGGCTAATAGTTTCTCGTGCTGCAGCCACGAGCCAGGCAAGCAAGCCCATAAGCCAGCCTGCCAGCGCCGCACTCAGCAATTTGGTAAGCCATGAATTTGCAATTAGATTATTACTGATTTCTGCAATCGCACACCCTTTTATAAAATGAAGGGAGTTGCCAAAATAAGAAAGAATAAGAGCGAATATAAGGCCTCCAAAAATATTACCTACATAAACAAGAATCCATAAACGCAATAATTTTTTTACGGATGCAAATCCCTGTAATACCGGTAATACAGCAAGGGTAGTGTGTTCTGTAAATAATTCTGACCTTCCCAAAACGACAAAAATAAATCCTAATGGATACATGGTTGAAACAAAAAAGCTTACAACCGGTGCGGGAAAAACACCATTAAACAAACCCAACACTACCGCCATCATAAGCACAGAAAAACCAATATCCAACCCTGCGGTAATCCCCGACAACATCAGGCCAGCCACCCCGCGGTTCAATTGGGTTAAACCTGCTTCCTGAGTTTGCTTAAGAATCAGTTGTTGGCTCTTTTGAGGTTTTTGTTCTGTCTCCTTAATATGGATTTCTGGTTTATTCATTTCATTGCATGCAGATGAACATTAAACTTCTTTTTGTCGTTACTTACTTTTGTGATTGCTATTCAGAGTGTAGCCGGTAATTTATTTGAATGATGAATTTTGTTACGTTAGATAATCTATCCTGAAAATATCAGTATTATTTTTTCCTTCTTTTTATAGTCGCCCTTTTTAGGCAACGCCATATTTAAACATCATTGAAAAATATGTGCCAGTTAGACCATAAGCGACCCTCGCAGAAAACACTTCGATTGCCTATCTTGAAATCGTGTGGCCTATTTTAAAATATTAAAAATTTTATTCAAAAAAGCCGTAAAGAATTAATGAAAGTGAGTGAAAGTAATCATTGAGCCTTCGCTTTAAATCTTTGTTTCTATTGTTTAATCTTTTTTATTTTATTAAATCCGTACTCGCCTTAAAAAAAATTTATAAAGAGGGTTACTCATAATGTAGAGGTGTTTCCCCGGATTGCCTCTATTCATTTCATAAAAAGATTACCATCAGTAACCCTCATTGCGAGGCACATTCAAAAATTTCAAAGGTGAAAAAAATATCCTTGTGCCGAAACAATCTCATCTTATTTAAGATCCCTTACATAAAAATGATAGGTTGATTTTATTTTGTAAAAAAAATTACTTCAATAATGTAC
>JBDSOE010000054.1:0-26008 GCA_039915005.1 Ginsengibacter sp. | reverse complement strand
TCCATCAGTTTTTCTTCTTCCATCACTTCCAACACCGCAATAGCAGCAGCACATGCGAGGTGATTGCCGCCAAAAGTGGTCCCCAGCATAAAATGTTTGGGGGCAATTGATGGTGAAATTGAAATGGCGCCTATTGGAAAACCGTTACCCATTCCTTTGGCCATTGTATAAATGTCTGCGTTTATTTCCGCATAATCGTGAGAGTAAAATTTACCGGTTCTTCCATATCCGCACTGCACTGAATCGGCAATAAAAACCTCTCCGTATTCATTGCAAAGGCTGCGGATCAATTGTAAAAACTGTTTTGACGCAACCCTTATCCCGCCTACTCCCTGGATGCCTTCCACTATTACGGCACAAACTTCTTTTCCATTATCTTTAAAGTACTTTCTCAGCTCTTCTTCATTATTAAAAGGAAGAAAAACAACATTTTCAGTTTCATTTACCGGGGCAATAATTGAGGGATTATCGGTGGCCGAAACCGCTAGTGAAGTACGACCGTGAAAAGCATTTGAAAAAGCAATTATCTTTTTTCTTCCGTTATGAAATGACGCCAGTTTCATTGCATTTTCATTTGCTTCCGCGCCTGAATTACAAAGAAACAACTGGTAATTGTTTTTCCCGGAAAGGCTTCCCAATTTATCGGCAAGTTCCTGCTGTAATGGGATCTTAATAGAATTGGAATAAAAAGCTATTTTCTCCAATTGCTCTTCCATCTTTTTTACCCAATGAGGATGTGTATGCCCGATGCTTATTACCGCGTGGCCTCCGTACATATCAAGGTATTCATTCCCTTTATCGTCCCAAACATAACTCCCGCTTGCTTTTACGATGTTGATGTCGTTAACGGGATAAACGTCAAATAATTTCATTTTGTTTTTATTTAAAAACTTCGTCTTAAAGGGTAACCGCAAGGGGTGCCCCTACGATCAAAAGTAATTTGCTTTTAATTTTAATCCTTCTGTTTCTTCAAGGCCAAACATCAGGTTCATATTCTGAACAGCCTGGCCGCTGGCACCTTTCAATAAGTTGTCAATTACAGAATGTACCACCAGGATATCACCGGCCTTTTCCAGGTTGATAAAACAATTATTGGTGTTCACTACCTGTTTTAAAAAGATAGGCTCACGCCTGATTTTTATAAAGGGATGTCCGGCATAAAACTTCTCAAAAATAAAATACATTTCTTCAAGCGTTTCGGTGCATTTCAATTGCGAAGTAATAAATATGCCTCTTGTAAAATCTCCGCGCCACGGTACAAAATGAATGGAAGCCGTACTGGTAGAGGGTTCGGATATCAAATTTAATGATTCATTAATCTCATGAAGGTGCTGGTGTGAAAGTGATTTGTAGGCCTGCACATTATTTTCACGCCACGAAAAATGCGACGTGGTTGACATCGACTGGCCTGCGCCCGTTGATCCGGTAATGCCTGTGGTATAAACATCATGAAGCAGATTCATTTTTGCAATAGGTAATAAACCAAACTCTATAGCGCTTGCAAAACATCCGGGGTTGGCAATATTGTCAGCGTCTTTTATTTCCTCCCTGTTAATTTCAGGAAGACCATAAATAAATTCCCTGTCTTCAAAAACCGCATTCCCTTTTAACCTGAAATCCTGTGAAAGAGAAATTATTTTTATACGCTTATCAACTTTATTTTCTTTTAAAAACTTAGCCGAGTCGCCATGGGCCACACATAAAAAAAGCACGTCCACTTTATCATCAATCTCGCTTGAGAAACGAAGTTCAGTTTCACCCGATAAATCCTGGTGCACTTCATACAAAGGTTTACCTGCATTACTTTTACTATGTACAAAAACAATCTCAACAGAAGGATGATTGATCAATAATCTTATCAGTTCACCACCTGTGTAACCCGCGCCGCCAATAATGCCTACTCTTACTTTATTCTTCATTATTCTTATTTTTTACAGCATGATAAATTGCCGTTTGGTTACCAAATATTTTACTGAAGCCCCTCACATCCTGCCCACTCCAACCTGTGTTCATCTCGCCATATTTTCCAAATTTATCGCTCATCAAATCAAACGGAGATTCAATACCTGTAACCTGGTAGCGGTAAGGCATTAATTGTATAAATACATCGCCACTTACCTGTTGCTGCGAGGTAGTGAAGAAGGCTTCAATGTCGCGCATTACCGGATCAAGTAGCTGGCCTTCGTGCAACCAGTTTCCATAGAAATCAGCCAATTGGCTCTTTAAAGTTAATTGCCATTTGGTAAGCACATTTTTTTCCATAGCATGATGTGCCTTTATAATTAAAACCGGTGCAGCGGCTTCAAAGCCCACCCTTCCTTTTATTCCAATGATGGTATCTCCCACATGTATATCGCGACCAATGGCGTACGGCCCTGCGATGCTTTGTAAATATTGAATGGCTTCCACCGGATGATTAAAATTCTTTTCATCAACACCGGTCAACTCTCCCTTTTCAAAATGCAGTTTTACTTCCTGAGAATCGTGTTTCGTTAGTTGCGTTGGCCATGCCTCTTCAGGCAATATTCCCTTTGAAGATAAAGTTTCCTTGCCTCCCACGCTCGTTCCCCACAAACCTTTGTTTATCGAATAAACAGATTTTTCAAAATTCATGGCTACCCCTTTCGACTTAAGATAATCAATTTCCTGCTGCCTTGATAATTGCATATCGCGTATGGGAGTAATGATCTCAATTCCGGGAATCATAATATGGAATATCATATCGAAACGTACCTGGTCATTTCCCGCTCCGGTACTTCCATGAGCAACTGCATCTGCGCCCATTTTATTTACATGCTCCGCAATATGCAACGCCTGTGAAACCCGCTCTGCACTTACACTTAAAGGGTAAGTATTGTTCTTTAAAACATTTCCATAAACAAGGTATTTTACAATACTATCATAATAACTTCTCGTGGCATCTACAGTGGTATGCGTAGTAACGCCAAGCGCCTTTGCATGCTGCTCTATTTTCTCTAATTCTTCTTTCGAAAAGCCACCTGTATTTACAATAATACTATGTACCTCATACTTCAATTCATCCGTGAAATATTTAACACAGTAAGACGTATCAAGACCACCGCTAAAACCAATAACAACTTTTTTATTCATTATTTCAATTTATAAACTGGAGAAAAAAACTAAAAACCGATTTTGATTTTTCTGCTTTTTTCTTTTTCAAATATTTAATCAATCTGTTTTGTTTCAGGCGCATAAATCTTTCATATATTATTGATTTCTTTTTAAAATCTTTTGCAGTCTCCTCTGGTACATTATGCTCTTTAGAATCATAAAGCATCGCAGTACACATGCAGTTTTTTCTTCCCTTACTCATGAGAATATCGTAATTCACACAGCTTTTGCAACCGGCCCAAAAGTTATCGTCATCAGTAAGCTGGGAATAAGTTACCGGCTTATAACCGAGGTCGCTATTGATCTTCATTACTGCGAGGCCGGTAGTAAGTCCGAATATCTTGGCATTTGGATACTTCTCCCGTGAAAGCTCAAAAATTCTGCGTTTTATTTTTTTAGCTATTCCGGTTTTTCTGTATTCGGGAGATACGATTAAGCCACTGTTGGCGACAAATTCTTCATGTCCCCATGCTTCAATATAACAAAAGCCTACCCATTTATTATCTTCAGTAACGGCAATAACTGCTTTCCCTTCTGTCATTTTCTGGGATACATATTCCGGTGAACGCTTGGCTATTCCTGTACCACGCGCTTTAGCAGACGAAGCCATTTCCTCAGTAATGATGGCAGCGTAAATTATATCGGCAGGAATTGCAACACGAACAACAATGTTTGATTGTTCCAATTTGCAAAAATTTAATTGTAAAAAAAAGAGTGAATAAGTGGGGATTTTTTTTCACTGATAGGGGCGGTTTCAACTGCTCGGCCTATCTGTATCCACGTCGCGCAATAGTTACCGTTGCGGGGGAAAAGAAGCGGTATAAATTATTTTTTTTCAATGCCTGATCTGTAATTTTTAAAATAATTGAGGAGCAAAAATAAAGTAATTATTATTAGGCAGGCAAAAAAATTTATAAAAGTTTTGTTATGAAAGTGAAAGTAACCCCATCGCACTATCTCATTTTACAGGACAGGTAAAAAAAAGATCTCGAATCAATGAAGTAAAGAATATGTTTTTTGAAGAAAAAGGAATCAGTATCTGAGACAAGTAAAAAAATAGGTGCTACCGTTACTTCGTAAATGTTTTTAATGAGCCGTCTCTATAGATTTTTTCAGCACCCAGCTCTTTAGGCTTGTTGCCAGTTTGCGGTCATTACTCAGGCGGGGCACTTTATTTTGTCCTCCCAGTTTGTCCACACTTTTCATATAGTTAATAAAGCCGTTTTTCTGAACTACTTTTATTTTCAGGGGATTCAAAATATTTCCTTTGATAAGATCATCATAATAAATATTTTTCTTGCGCAGGTTATCGTCAATTTTTTTCGCAAAGCGTTCCAGGTCTTTGGGCAGATTTTCAAATTCAATATACCATTCATGAAAGCTTTTTTCGCCGGAGGTAGAAATATTGGGAGCTACTGTAAATTCTGTTATTTTTATATTTTCCGTGTCCGCAGCTTTTGATAACGCATCTTCTACTTCCTCCCCAATTACATGCTCCCCAAATGCTGAAATAAAATGCTTTATCCTTCCTGTTACAATAAGCCGGTAAGGGTTCAATGAAACAAACTTAATAGTATCTCCAATATTATATGCCCATAAACCGGCATTACTGGAGATGATAAGCACATAATTTTTATTTAATTCCACCTCTTTTAAAGTAAGCCTCGTCGGATTGGGATTAGTAATTTCTTCAACCGGAACAAATTCATAGAAGATGCCACTATTGGAATTGAGTAATAATCCCTGATCTTTCTGACTATCCTGGAAAGCAAAAAAACCTTCGCTTGCCGGATACAATTCAATGATGTCAATTTTTTTCCCGATGCTTTCAAACAGCTTCGCTTTGTAAGGTTCAAAGTTTACACCACCCTGCACCAACACACTAAAGTCGGGAAAAATATCCTTGATCTTCTTTCCTGTTTTCTTTTCCAGTTCATCAAAATACATTTGAATCCATGGTGGAATTCCACTGATAAGCGTCATCTTTTCATCAACCGTTTCTTCTACAATTTTATCTAACTTTTCTTCCCAGTCATTAATGCAATTGGTCTCAAAAGTAGGTAGCTGATTGGACCTTAAATATCTTGGGACATGGTGGTTTACAATTCCACTTAAACGCCCGGTAGGTATGCCCCCGATTCTTTCCAATTCAGGAGTGCCGCTTAAAAAGATCATCTTGCCATCGGCAAAATTTGAATTGCCGGTTTGCGACATATAGCACAACAAAGCGTTTCGCGCCGTATTTATATGATTGGGAATGGAATCTTTGGTAATAGGAATATATTTTATACCGCTTGTAGTGCCGCTGGTTTTTGCAAAATAAATTGGTTGTCCCTTCCACAAAACATTATGTTTTCCCTGCTTTATTTTTTCGATGTATCCTTTAAAATCCTCGTAGGTTCTTATAGGAACATTTTGTACATAATCGGCATGGGTTTTAATTTTTTCAAAATGATGTTCTTTGCCAAACTCCGTTTTTGCAGCGGTTTTTATCAATAAATTAAAAAGGCTGTCCTGGTCTGAAACAGCAGTAAACATTGATCTTCTTGTCTGCTTGTATATGTAGGTGGCAAATGGTTTTGCAAAAAATGATTTTATCTTCATTTTCAAAAAGCTAATCGTTAAGTACAAATTTAATGATAAATGTTTTAATGAATTACAATCCTTTCAATTACAATTGCAGGGCCATTCTTTGTCCAGATCAATACAGGTAATTACCACCAAACCATCATTGGCAGGTGCCACTATTACCCTTATATGTTGCATTTGATTACTGTAGCCTTCCAATGCAAAAGTGCTATCACCCCTGGAGCCAAGGCCACTTTTAGAATAATTGACTTTTCCTTTTTCAATTATTTCCTTTATTTCTTCAACAGTAATATCTCTGCATCCCATACGGCATCGTACATGTTTGGTAAGAACCAGGTTGGCCGTATTTCTATAAGCGTATTCATTGGTGGTAGTATTGTTGGATAGCTGATACCAACCAATTCCTTTTATTATTAAAAAAATAACGAAGACAGCCAACAGGATATAAATCTTTGAATTATTTTTCAATACACTAATTTTTGGCAAGATACACAAGTGGGAAATATGCCTATTTTTGCGGGGTTATGACAAACGAAAAAACAGTTGCTTTACATACTCTGGGCTGCAAATTAAATTACGCAGAAACCTCCGCCATCGGAAGATTGCTGGAGCAGGATGGTTTCGTTACCAAAGAATTTACAGAGGAAGCGGATGTGTATGTTATTAATACCTGCTCCGTTACCCAAAATGCCGATAAAGAATGTCGTATGCTGGTACGCAGAATTCAACACAAAGCGCCCGAAGCTATGGTGGTAATTATCGGTTGCTATGCCCAGTTAAAACCAAAAGAAATTGCCGAGATCCCTGGCGTGGATCTGGTGCTGGGCGCTACTGAAAAATTTAATATTACTGAGCATTTAAAGGAGCTTACCCATGGCGACAGCGCCAAGATATGTAGTTGCGAAATTGAAGACGTAGAAGGTTTTCATTCTTCATTTTCCCTTAATCAAAGAACACGGACTTTTTTAAAAGTGCAGGACGGATGCGATTATAATTGCTCATTTTGCACCATACCCCTGGCACGCGGAAAAAGCAGGAGCAACACCATTGAAAATGTGATGGCAGAGATAAAAAAAATAGCAGAAGCGGGAGTAAAGGAAATTGTGTTGACAGGAATCAATCTCGGCGATTTTGGGAAGAATGGAAAAGGAGAAAAAACCGGTGATAATTTTTATTCCCTGTTACAGGTAATAGAAAAAACTGACGGCGTGCAACGCTACCGCATTTCATCCATTGAGCCTAATTTATTAACGGATGAAATCATTCATTTGGTGGCCAACAGCAAAAAGATAATGCCTCATTTTCACATACCGCTGCAAAGTGGAAGTAATAAGGTTTTGGGAATGATGCGCAGACGTTACAAAAGAGAACTGTATGCTGAAAAAGTAGCTATGATAAAAAGTTTAATTCCTGATTGCTGCATTGGAGTTGACGTTATTACAGGATTTCCAGGCGAAACAGACGCTGACTTTAAAGACACTATTGACTTTTTAATTTCTTTGGATGTTTCCTACTTTCATGTGTTCACCTATTCTGAAAGAGCCAATACGCACGCGCTGGAAATAGAGCCCGTGATACCCATATCTACGCGAAACGAAAGGACAAGAATTTTACGTTCTTTATCTTATAAAAAAATGCAGCAGTTTATGAGAGAACATTCCGGCGAAACCAGGAAAGTTTTGTTTGAAGGCCATCACAAAAATGGAATGATGGAAGGATACTCCGATAATTATATAAAAATTTCCATTCCCTTTAAAGAAGAATGGAGCAATGAGATAATGGACTGGAAAATATAATTGGTTTGAATTTTGTTTGTAATTAAAAATCAGCATTTTTAATAAAACTTAATTCAATGAACAAATTAGTAAGAGGATTAATTGCCGCATACGGAGCCAAAAAATTAGGCGGTGGCTGTCTAGGAACCATTGTCGTTTTTTTTATCATTTATTTCCTGCTCGGTAACGTTCATTGTTAGACAAGAAAAACAGAGATTGCGTTTATCGAAAAGAATGCTTCACTTGTATTGATACGCTCTCTTTATTTTTCCCAGTCATTGAGCAGCCTTCGTAAAATAATGATTTCACCGGTATTGTAGCTATTGTGGTCTGCAATAACAAGCACTTCCTTAAGCAGACTTTGCCCCGTTCCGTATTCAAATGGCTGATAGATGCCCTCCCCTGCTTCCGTGAGTAAATTAATAAATGCCGTGCTGTCCGATTTAATTTGTTCCAAACAATTTTGCCATTCCTTTTCTGAAGCGGGTGATACATTCTTCGTCCAGTATCCTTCGGGCCAATCAGGTGAGATATAATTTTTATTTCTTGAAAATTCAAGTATGTCCCATTGCGCAATGCGTAGGTGCTCAGCAAGCTGCCAAATGCTGTAAGGCAGTCCACCAGGCATTTTACCCAATAATTTAAAATTGATATTTTCCAACGCATCATCTAATGAAACGTGCGCATTCCCTTTATGTAATAATCCGGTTAAATTTTTTATGAGTATCTCAGTGTTGGGGCTTACCGTATTTTGTGTTTTCATGATAAAATATTTTATCTAAAAAATTGAAATCTTCAATTATAATTTCAAATGTATTCCGTTTCTTATTTTTTCACTATTAATTTACCGGGAATCGATAGTAACCATAAACCGATAAAAGTAATCAGCCCGTTCAGCACCAGCATTTCAATTCCTATCTGAAAACCGCCCAATAATTGTGAGCTGTAAAGATGGATCACATAGCAAATAACAGGCGCCATCAAACAAATCCATAAGGTAGAATAACCCGGTCGTACATTGCGTTTGGTGAGAATACCGAAAGAAAACAAACCCAATAACGGGCCATAAGTATAGCCGGCCAATTGTAAAATAACATCAATGATAGATTTATTATCAATCAGCTTAAACATGATAACACACAGCAGGAAAATAAAAGTAAAGAATAAATGAACCGTGATCCGTGTTTTCTTCACCTGGCGTTCATTCAAATTTATTTTACGCTTCAGGCCAAGTATATCAATACAAAAAGAAGAAGTTATCGCGGTAATAGCGCCATCAGCGCCGGGGAAAAGTGTAGAAATGATTCCCATTACAAAAACGATGGAAACCCATGCCGGCAAATAATTTAAAGCAATTTCGGGGAACAGGTCATCTCCCTTTATATTTAAATTATTAGACGCTGCCAGCAGGTACAATAAACCGCCCAGAAATAAAAACAGCAAATTTACAATCACCATAATGGTGCTGAAAGTGAATATATTTTTCCTGGAATCTTTCAGCCTTTTTACACTGATATTTTTTTGCATCATCTCCTGGTCAAGGCCTGTCATGGCTATGGTGATAAATGCGCCGCCTACTATTTGCTTTAGCCAGAAACCGCTGCTATTTATATCGCCATTGAAAACTTTTGTATATCCTTTGAGGCTTAACTGATCCATCGTTTCAAAAAAGGAAAGATCCAAATATTTCATTACATAGACAATGCAAACCAACAATGCCACCAACATAAAAAGGGTTTGCAGCATATCCGTAAATACAATTGTTTTTACACCGCCTTCATAAGTGTATAATAAGATCATTATCAAAACAATTAAAGTGGTTAGCCAGAAGGGAACATTCATTCCATCCAGAATAAAGATCTGCAACACATTGATCACTAAATATAATCTTGCCGTGGCACCAAGCGTTCTTGAAATAATAAAAAATAATGAACCCGTTTTGTAAGCCACCATACCGAAACGCTGAAAAAGATAATCGTAGATAGAAGTGAGGCGGAGCCTGTAATACAGAGGCAGCAATACAAATGCCACCACAAAATATCCCAGCCAGTAACCGATTACTATTTGAAAATATCCAAAATGATTGGCGCCCACCGTACCCGGAACACTAAGGAAAGTAACACCCGTCATGGAAGTGCCCACCATTCCGAAAGCCACCAGTATCCAATTGCTGCTGCGGTTGCCAATAAAAAAAGAATCATTATTGGAATTGCGACTCGTGTACCAGGCCACTGTTAGTAAACCCAAAAAATAAATAACCACAAACAGGAACAATAAAGAGGACGACATACAAGAAATGCATTAATTAAATAAAACAAATGGTTTGCAAAGAAAAGACAGATGCCGCTTATTGAACAAAAGAATCAGAGACATTTTTTAGCAGCCGCTATTACGTTCACCTATTATTTCATGGGCTCTGTGAATAACCTGTGGTAGAGAGGCTGCAAAATAGATTTCTATTTTATTTGTTTTCCATTTTGCAGATTAAAAAAATGAGTAACGCTTTCAGGAATTTCTTCCCGGTAATGGCTTACATAAATTAGGGTTGTATTACTCAACGCGCAAATGGTATCCAGCAAATCCTTAAAAAATAATTGTTCATATTCATTAAATCCCTGGCAAGGTTCATCGAGTATCAACAGCGGCGGATTCTTTACCAATGCCCTGGCCAAAAGACATAAGCGTCTTTCACTTGCACTCACACTTCTTAAACTTTTTTTTGAAAAGTTGGCTATTCCCATTATTGCAAGCCAACGCAAAGCAATGGATGCTGTGCGTGGATGGCTGGGGCGGAACAAGCCGGCCGTATCATAAAACCCGGACTCAACTGCATGAAGGCAGGAGGTGTCCAAAGGAAAATATTGATACAACTCTGCAGAGAAAAAACCGATTTTATTTTTAATATCCCAGATACTTTCTCCGCTGCCTTTTTTTCTGTCGAAAAGGATGATATCGTTTGCAAAAGCCTGTGGATTATCACCATTGATCAAACTGAGTAATGTTGTTTTTCCTGCGCCATTGGGCCCTGACAGTGCCCATCTTTCGCCTTGCTGAATCTCCCAGTTAATGTTATCCAAAATCAGTTTATCATCATACTTTATGGATACATTTTTCATGCGAACCATTGTATCGAAAACAGGCATTTTGCCAATGGATAAAAGCGATTTTAATTTTTCTACATCTGGTTTTTTAAATGCAGGCATGGCATAATTCTGAAACGCCTTTCTTGAAAAAGTTTGAATGGTATTCCCGTTACTAAAGACGGCAACATGGGTTATACATTCAGGCATTTCAGCGGCGGAAGTTGACAGTGCCAATGTGATTCCGGAAGCGCTTATTATATTTATCAGCTTTTTGATTTCATCACGAGATGGTGCATCAAGGCCGGTAAAAGGGTGCTGCAATAAGAGAACCACAGGACTTCGAAGTAAAGCTGCAGCAATACCTACCCTCTTCCTTTCTCCATTCGATAATTTGATTACATGCTCATGGAGTAAATGAGAAAGGTGCAGCTCGTTTATTATTTTTTTCAGCGTCCATACCGAAGTGTTTTTTTCTGTATGAATGCAGCGCAGGTACTCCCCCAGTGTTATTGAATTCTCTGCGTCGTAAGAATTGTAACGTTGTTGATAATAGGATTCATTTACACCCGAAAGGCTCTTAAAATTTTTCCCCGAGGATAAAAGTGTAACAAAGTGATAAGGAGATATTTTGGGCCGAAGCTTTTCATTTTCAAAAGAAAGTTTTTCAAAAAAATGAAAATTTATTTTGCCTTTTGAAACAATAACATTCCCCGTCATGGCATCCATCAATGTAGCTATCAATGAACTGTTTTCTCCGGTAAAAGCCCAGTGTTCATTTTCTTTAATTTCAAAGTTTATGTTGGCAAATGTTCTTCCACCTGCATATCCCATGGTAACATTCTGTAAGCTTATAATGGGTAACATTACATTTATTGAATTTCTATTGCGAATCTGTTTCCATAAAATACGGATTCCGTTAGAAGCTAAAAATAAAATGGAGTGGGAGTTTTTTTAACCCAGGCACCCCGTTACTTATCAAACGCTTTCCAGCTTCCTCCTGCTTCGGATTTTATACCGTGACTTTTGAGTAATTCAAAGGCCTTCCCATTGCGGGTGCCTCCCCCACAAACCACTATGAGGGGTTCTGCCATCTTTTTTATTTCCTCCAAACGTTTTTCCATTTCCTGTAAGGGAATATTGATGCTGCCTTTCGCATGTGCTTTCTTAAATTCTTCGGGCTTTCTTACATCGATTATTTTCGGCGCTACGTTATTTTTCATCCGTGTAAACTTTATTTTTTAAAAAGGAAACTCATGTCTTAGAAAGTTTCAATGGCATTACTTAAATCAAAAACCGGCACTTGCGGTTGCAATACGTTTTTAATAATACCCGCTCCTGCGGCGCTTCTGTAGCCACCTGCGCAATGCACAATAATGGGTTTATCCGTCGGGATTTCATTTGCCCGTTCTCTTAATTCCTGCAAAGGAATGTTGATGGAATTTTCAAAAATCTTTCTTTCTTTTACTTCTGTAACATTACGTACGTCAATAATAGTATAATCCTGTTTTGAATTTCTGAATTTTTCCACGTCAGGATTTTCTTCTGCATGGCCTTTAATTTCTTTGGCCACAAATGCTTTTATTACCTGGCCTTCATAGCCAATTTTAGCAATGCGTTCTATTAATGTTTGCAATTCCTTCCTGTTATCGGCCAGCAGATAGAACCTTTCTTTCGGGGCAATAATGCTTCCCAGCCAGGTTTCAAACTTGTCGGCATTTATCAGGTTTATAGAGTTGGCATAATGGCCTTTTTTAAATTCAGTTTCATTGCGCGTGTCAATAATAATATAGTCTTCAAAGGTATCGGGTGCCGTTTCGCTAACGATTATTTTCTGAATGCCGTCCTTATATTTACCTGCACCTTTTTTATTCAATGCCACCGCATGAGTAAAATATTTTGGTACAAAGGGCTGGTCTGCGAGAAGTTCTTTTACAAAATTTGCTTCAGTTGATCTTTGCAGACACCAGTTGGTCATTTTTTCAATTCCTATAGTACTGGAATTCTTACTGCTTAAGCCTTTTCCACACAAACTACCCGCACCATGCGCCGGATAAACTAAGACAGAGTCCGGTAAATTCATTAATTTATCGCGAAGCGAATGATACATTTGGCCGGCAAGTTCTTCACGCGCAGCAGTAATGCCACCTACATTCTCCCTTAAATCCGGCCGGCCGCAATCACCTATAAATAAAGTATCGCCCGTAAAAACCACTTCTTTCTTTCCGTTCGCATTAATGCCTACTATACAAATGCTGTCGGGAGAATGACCGGGTGTATTCAGGGCTTTTAAGGTAACATCTCCGATGAGGATACTATCGCCCTCATCAAAAAAATGATGCTCATATTCCGCATTCAAAAGCTCACTTACATAAATAACCGCACCGGTAGTTTCATGAATTTCTAAGTGGCTGCTTATAAAATCGGCATGTGGATGCGTTTCAATAACGGCTATAATTTTTGCATGATGTTGATTAGCGAGATCATAATATGGCTGTGGATTTCTTGCCGGGTCAATCAATGCTATTTCTCCTTCGCTAATTAGTGCATAAGAATAATGCGCTAAATCTTTGTCTTCAAATTGTATAATTTCCATTACCTCTTTTTTGTGCAGCAAAGGTAAAGCCTGATTTTAGATTTACGATTTCAGATGTGAGGGTGATCAATTTCGCCAATTGTTTTTATTAAATTCACAAAACTGAGCTTCCCGCATTTTGTCTAATGTTATTCACAGGTAATCAGATCATAATATTTTCAAAAATATTTTTATCCTCAAGGCAAGAAATGATTCATTTTTTCGTTTATGCTTTATCGTTAGTCTTTCAAAAAAGGTTAACCTCAAACAAAAAATATAGAGAACGAAAGAATTTACCACAATTAAAAATGTATATTTGCGGAAATTATATACTCCTACTTAGCAGACTGGATCATCTTCCCCACAGGTAAAAGCTCATCAAGTCATAGGTTCTGAGCATATTGAAAACAAGCTTTCAAGACTACATCGTATCCAGGGAAGTTATCATTTACATTAAAACAAATTAAATTGTTATTTAAAGAATTGCATTTAGTAGCGCCCATATTGAAGGCGCTCGAAACAGAGGGGTATGTAACGCCCACCCCTATCCAGGAGCAATCCATACCACACATTCTTCGCGGAAAAGATCTGCTGGGATGTGCACAAACAGGCACGGGAAAAACAGCAGCGTTTGCTATTCCTATTTTACAAAATCTACTGTTGCAGCAGAAAGAAGATGCTTACAATCACAATATAAAAGCATTGATCCTTACCCCCACGCGTGAGTTAGCGATTCAGATTGATGAAAGCTTTGACGCTTACGGAAAACATACAGGGTTAAGGCATACCGTTATTTTTGGAGGTGTTTCACAATTTCATCAAACCAATGAGCTGCGCCGTGGTGTGGATATTTTAATTGCCACACCGGGAAGATTATTGGACCTTATTGCACAAAGGTTTGTAAATCTTCAGCATATAAAAATGTTTGTGCTGGACGAAGCAGACCGTATGCTTGACATGGGTTTCATTCATGATGTAAAAAAAGTGATTGCAAAGCTTCCGGAAAAAAGACAAACAATGTTTTTCTCTGCTACCATGCCTCCTGAGATCACCAGACTTTCCGCGTCTATATTAACAGAACCTGTAAGAGTGGAAGTAGCCCCGGTTTCTTCTACCGCTGATAACGTAGATCAGCATATATATCTCGTAGAAAAGAATGACAAGCGTCAACTGTTGATCCATCTCTTAAAAAATGATGGCATTCAAAACGCGTTAGTGTTTACAAGAACAAAATATGGCGCTGATAAGATAGCAAAAGAATTGCAGCGTGCCAATATAAGTGCAGATGCGATTCATGGAAATAAAACGCAGGGCGCCCGTCAAAAAGCCTTGAATAATTTTAAGGAGGGGAAGATCAGGGTGCTGGTAGCCACCGATATTGCTGCACGTGGTATTGATGTGGATCATCTGAGCCATGTTATTAATTTTGAGCTACCCAATGTTCCTGAAACGTATGTGCACCGCATAGGCCGTACCGGGCGTGCATGTGCATCGGGTTCCGCTTTGTCTTTCTGCGATATGGAAGAGAGAGCTTACCTGCGCGATATTCATAAATTGATTGACCAGACTATTCCTGTCGTTGAAGGCCACCCTTATGCAAGCACTATGCAATTTGTGCAGACACCCGTGGTACAGAAAAATCCGATGAGCCGGAAACCTGCATCCCATAGTGGTTTCAGAAGAGCGAGGAGCTGGAGCCAGGGAAGATAATTTTTTTAGGTAGCCATTGGCTGACTACTCAATCAGCCAATGGTGTATCTGTTTTATATCCCCATCAAAATCTTCTTGCACTCCCTTGGTTTACAAATTGGTTTTGTATTTTTACAGTAACTGATAAGTCCATTAGCGAATCAGTAATTAAAAAATGGATAAAAGAATAGACGACTATATTTTAAAATCCGCTGAATTTGCAAAGCCCATTTTAATTCATTTAAGAAAAATGATTCACCAGGCATGTCCGCAGGTGGAAGAGACGATTAAATGGGGCTTCCCTCATTTTGGCTACAAGGGAATGATGTGCAGCATGGCATCCTTTAAACAACATTGCGCATTCGGATTCTGGAAAGCTGCATTGATGAAAGATGCTGATACTTTGCTGGATAACAATGGCAATGCGATGGGCCATGCCGGGAAAATCAAAAGCCTGAAGGATCTTCCGGCCGATAAGATTTTAGCTGGCTGGATTAAAGAAGCCATGAAACTAAATGATGACGGGATAAAATTACCCGAAAGAAAAAAGATAAAAACTAAATCCGAAATCATTGTCCCCGAAGCCTTAAAAAAAGAATTGGTTAAACATAAAAAAGCTTCTGAAGTCTTCAGCAGTTTTAACCCATCGCACAAAAAAGAATATATAGAGTGGATAGAAGAAGCGAAAACCGAGGCTACCCAATCCAGGAGAATACTTACCACTATAGAATGGCTTACAGAAGGTAAAACAAGGATGTGGAAATATGCGAAGAAATAACGAATCGTAGCTATTGAACTACTTTGATATACCCATACCCTTCCGCCTGCCTTTCTATGATTTCATAAATACCGTCTGGAACGGACTGAACACCACTCACTAACTGGCCTTGATCTACATGGTGTTTTTTCATGGCGACAGCACAAACTTTGAATGCTACCTGATGGTTTTGAGAAAGTTTTGAAATTTCATCAGATACGCTTGATTTGCTTTTATCAACCATCCCCATGGAATTTCCATAAAATACTACTTCCACCTTTGCATTGGGCCGTGAGCCGATTATTTCTTTTACCAATGTGATCATTCTTTGTTGTACGGCAGGATCGTCATTAGTTACATCAAAAACAACATGGTAAGGAACTGTTTGAGAGAATGCGGAACTAATTGTAAGAAAAAGAACCGCTGCGATAAAGAGTATTTTTTTCATGGCATTACTATTTTTGTTTCACAAACTTAAAAAACAAAATCGTCAGCTAATACAAAGCCAAGCCTTATTTTTATAAAAATTGAAGGAAGATTTGCACATCTAACGATCTTTTAAAGACTGCGTATCTGCAATACGGATAGTTATACTCACTAACCGTGAGTTATATCGCAGGCCATTTTAAAAAGAGGGAATATTTTCCTGATTAAATACGGTTCGCTGAAAGTTCTACATGTGTCAGAATACGCACTACCATAGTATGGCTTACAGAAGATAAAACCAGGATGTGGAAATATGCGAAGAAATAAATTTCTTTTTATAGCGCTATCTGAAATTAGTGAATCAGTGATTAATTTCGCTGAATACATTATGGGCGTATTCTCCAATTATCAAATAAAATTTAATGAAAGAAAGTATCCGGGAAAATCTTATTACCATCCATAACCGGATGAAAAATGCATGCGCATTCACAAACAGAAATCCTGATGAAGTACGCCTGGTATTAGCCACTAAAACCGTATCCGCGGAAAACATTAAAATCGCCCTGGATTGCGGAGAATACACGATTGCGGAAAACAAAGTACAGGAATTAAAAGAGAAGTTTGAAGACCTGAAAGACACCAGCCATGAAACACATTTTATTGGCCATCTTCAAACCAATAAAATAAAAGAAGTGCTGAAATACGCCAGTTGTATTCAATCGGTTGACAGAATTGAGCTTGCGGAAAAATTAGATAAGCGCCTTCAATTTGAAGGAAGAAGTATGGATATTTTACTCCAGGTAAATACTTCTTTTGAAGAAAGTAAGTTTGGGATAGCGCCGGAAAACGCAGTAGCATTCGCCAGGCAATTATCGCATTTGGATACACTTCATTTAAATGGGCTGATGACTATTGGGCTGTTTAGTTCAGAAAAAGAAAAAGTGCGTAAATGTTTTCAATTACTCAAAAATATACAGCAACAAATTATTGAATTGGACTTGCCAAACCTAAAAATGGAAATACTGTCCATGGGAATGAGCAATGACCTGGAAGTGGCTATTGAAGAGGGCTCCACCATGATCAGGATTGGCACCGCTATTTTTGGCAAAAGAAAATTCCCCGACAGCTAATACTGGAATGAGAGCACGGAAGTGAGATAAATTAATAAGTCTCAAAGCGGCCATGGATTAACGTAAAACTGTAAACGCAATTTTTAAACATTCTTATATTTTTTTGGTATCAAATAATTGATATATTTACCAGCAGGAGAATCCAGGGTAAATCACAATCGTAGTATCCATATCTTTTGAAAAAGTGTTTCCTGATTCCACATCACATTATCCTTAAAAACCCAAAGCCATCGTAAATGGTATCGTCTTAAACGATTCCAGCTAGGTGGTATTTTTATAAAACAATTCATGGTAGTTATCAGATTATAACGCAGAAAAATATTGAACCCAATTCATCATTAACCCGGTTTTATTTATCCATTCAAAACTTATTAAGATGAAAAAATTTACCATCCTCTTTTTATTCCTTTTTGTGGGAACAGGCCTGGTGCAAAGCCATGCCCAGATATTAAAAAAAATAGGTAAGAAAATAGAGCAAAAAGCAGAGCAACGAGCTAACCGCAAAGTGGATACCGCCATTGATAAAGCATTGGATAAGACTGAAGAAGAAGCAGCGAATACGCTGAAGGAACCAACTGAAAGTCCGGAGCAAAATACGACAAAAGAAACTTCACAAAAAAAAGGAGAAAGCGCTTCTCAATCGGCATCCAATTCAGCAGCACCGGCAACGGCCAATGTAGCCAACGGGCTGGTGGTGGTTGCCAATGATTGCAGCGATTTTATTTGGTTCAAACAAGGTTCCATGATGAAATTTGAAGCGAAAGACGGCAACGGAAAAAACCTGAATACCTCTCAGATGGTAATCAACAAAGTTTATAAACAAGGCGCCGCTACAGTAGCCGATGTTGATATATCGGATAATAATAAAAATGAGTTTACCATGCAGTTTAAATGTGCGGGAGATAAATTGTATATGGATTTTGCATCGGCTATAAAACAGGTGATGGCAAAAAACAATCCTGAAAATAAGTCTGCAATACAGCAGGCAAGTGAGAATATGGAAATGGGGTTTAGCGATGGATTTATGTCGTTCCCTAAAAATATGTACCCTGGTCAGCAACTGGATGATGCCATATTTACCATGAAAACAAACTCGGCAAATATGGGGATGGATATAACCACCTCGCTTACTGGTAGAAAAGTAATTGCAAAAGAAAAAGTAACCACTCCGGCAGGCACCTTTGATTGTGTGAAAGTAACCGGCCAGCGAAATACGACAATGAAAGTTCTGGGCAAGGACAGAAATATGGGAAAGCCTTCGCAGGAACATGTTTGGATAGCAGCGGGAATCGGCACCATCAAACAGGAAAACTATACTGACAAAGGAAAGTTAGAATCCATGTCGCACCTGGTTGAATTTAAGATGTAGGAAATTTCATACCTATTGTTTTTTTGAAAGCTCTATCTGTGCCTTTGAAAAAGAATTGAATTGCGGTTCATTTACGTTTTGCAAGGGTTCTATTTCCGCCTGTAGTAACTTATTGTCTGTAAAGTCAATCGTAAGGATATTGTCTTTCAATAAAACATTGGAAAAAGAACTCCAATCAAACTGCCTTTTCGGAAAATTTACTTTCATTACTTTTTCTGTGGTAAAAATAAATTGTAAGGGCTGCAGAGAAAATTTATACAAAAATCCCATCAGCAAACAAGCGATAGCTATCCAATAATTATGCAGGCCAAACCATCCTGCCGCAGGTATGAAGAACACAAATTCATCGAGAAGATGGCTGCTTTTGTTTTTAGAGAAAATGTACCATCGTATTAAAAGGTACAACGCCAATGCAATGATAAAACTCAATGCAGCATAGCGATACACATTATAGAACCATAAAAAAATAAAAACGGCAAAGTTGAATATCAAAAATATCCAGGCTATGTTTCGGTATAATTTTACCTTATCATTTTTAAGAATAATTTCAAACTGTTGCATGGGCTTCATTTGAGGCAAACATTAAATTGCATAATTTAAAAAGAACTCTGGCGCCTACATTCTCGTCCCACTCGTTGCTGCTGACGCCCACTTCATTCAAATCAAAACCAATTAAATGGCGACCGCTTTCAATTATTTTTTTGAATAAATAATACACTTCCTGGGTTTCAAACCCGCCCTGAACCGGCGTGCCTGTGCCGGGACAAAGTTTAGGATCGAGACCATCAATATCAAAGCTGATATATACTTTTTGAGGAAGATGGGTTATGATTTCTCCTACTATCTTTTGCCACGTTTCCCCTACATAGCCACGCTCTTTTATTCCTTTATCAAAATAAGTAACTACTCTCCCTTTACTGTTATTGATATACTCTACTTCGCTCAACGAATAATCCCTGGTGCCCACCTGCACTAATTTTACAACCTCCGGAACCTCAGCAAGCGCGTTGTACATTATAGATGCGTGCGAGTATTTTAAGTTCGCATACGCTTCCCGCAAATCGCAATGCGCATCAATTTGTAAAATGCCAAAGTCTCCATGCTTTTCGGCGATGGCTTTATAAAAACCCAAAGGCGTGCTGTGATCGCCTCCAACAAGGCCAACCAATTTACCGGCATCTAATAATTCTTTGGTTTGCTCATATACCCATTGATTTAAAAAAGTACTTCCATCATTAATTTCCTTAAGCACCTTGCACATGAATTTGCTGTCTGTAACCTTTTCTCCCTGGGCAATATAATTAATGTACAATTCCGCTTCCTTGCGCAAATAATCACTTTTTAATAAAATATTTTTATCGAGATCCCGCATAAAAATTCCCTGTCTCCAGCCATCTCTTATATCATCGTCAATGAGGTCAACCTGGAGGCTCGCTTTGCAAATGTGCTCCGCAGCCCTCGCCGTACCTGCTTTATAACTAACTGACACTTCCCACGGAACGGGCAACAGTACCAGCCTCGCATCTTCTTCCGAAAAAGGAAGCCCGAAAATATTGTTATTGGGATTTCCCACAGAGTTGGGATCAAAATCAAAAAGGTTCGCCATTGCCTTGTCTTTTTTTTAGGACGGCAAAGATAGCTGAATTGAAGATTTATCTCTACTGTAAAAGGGGTGGAATAATATTTTTAATTTTTAATTTAATTATCCGAAATAGGAACTCTACCGAATGAACGCAACATGTATGAATGCAAATTGGGAAGGAGGATATAAGAATTATCATTGTCCGTAATTAATAAACGCTCCTGACTAAAGATTGAAATAATTATTATAAGAAAAGATTGGCAAGGTTTTTTACTAAGTAAGAATACCTGAAAAATAAAATATCCAGTAAAATTACCTGGAGGGAAAGAAGCGCGGAAACACTTTGCAAAGTCAACCAATTCTCTGTTATTTTGTTTTTTAATCTAAATAAATACCTCATGAAAAAGTTACTATTATCTTTCGTTTTTTTATTTACTTTACTGTCGGGTTGGAGTTTATCTGACAAACTCAGCTCGGGTCCCCGGGATGTAAGCCCTGTACAGGTTCAGTCTGGCAATCCTTTTATTTTCTTTAATGCTCATAGGCAAGGCTATAGTAGTATTGGCCTGATGTGGCGGATTTCCAATTCCGACAATATAATTAGTTTCCAGGTTCAACGTTCTTATGATGGCGAATTTTTTGACCTAATCTCAGACTTGCCCTGTAATGCTTTTACCCAAAAATTTAACTGGAAGGATGACAACGTTTTTCCGGGATACATTTATTACCGGTTAGCAGCCAATCTTATGGATGGGTCTATTATTTATTCAGAGGTACAGGTGGTTCATATTGTACAGAAATAAATAGATTCCATGACCTTACGCCACAATTTATGCCCCCTTCAAACGTTAGTATTGAGGTCGTCATAAATTTAACCTTACAAACACAATTCTATGAAATCAATTATACCCTTTTTGTTTTTATCCGGGTTCATTAATTGTGTAAATGCTCAAACTATAACACCTATTATAAAAGCAAATTTTGGAGTGGAAGCAGATTTGCAAGCAAACTATTTTAATAATAGTATACAAAATGGTAATGATGATTGGTTCAACAATTCCGTGGAGGCATATACTGGCAGTGGAGTAATTGACACAACAGGTGCCGCTGCAATAGTTGCACGCTATGCCACAGATCCGGCTTTTCGTCAGCTTCCTTTTTATCGTACAATGAGTGTTCCTGCTTACTCGGTAGTGAATAACCGTATGTGGATAGACGCCGTTTTTATACGTGATTACCATGGTAGTGATTCCACCATTTTTGCTTCGGGAGCCAGTAAAAATGGCCAAAGTCCACAGGTTTGGACGTGTCCTGTGGCCCAATCCGTACCTGATAAAAATGAGATTTTGGATATGATGGTTCATGTAAGACGGGCCGGACCTAACATTACAGATTCACTCTGGATGTTTGGAGGACTCTCTATTGAGAATACTACCGGTGACAGATATTTCGATTTCGAAATGTACCAAACCGATATTTATTATGACAGGTCTTCTCTAAAATTTTATGGCTATGGCCCAGACGCCGGCCACACCAGTTGGAAGTTTAGTGCCAGTGGCGATATTATAACTCCCGGTGATATCATTTTTTCTGCTCAATATGGCAGTTCTACCCTTACTTCCATTGAAGCGAGAATATGGGTGGATAAATCTGCATTACTAATTACACCTAATGCTTTTACCTGGAGTGGTTCTTTTGATGGTGCAGCCTCAGGTTCACAATTTGGTTATGCAGGTATAGTTCCAAAACTTTCCGGTATTTTTTATACAGGCACAGAAAATAGTAAAAGCACGTGGGCAGGGCCCTTTAGCCTGGTACGGGGCGATAACACGGTTGTACCAAATTACACATCAGGACAATTTATGGAGTTTGGTGTAAACCTTACCAAGTTAGGTCTTGATCCTGTTACTTTATTAGGTGGTAATAATTGTGGAATGCCGTTTCGCAGAGTTTTGGTTAAAACCCGTGCCTCCACTTCATTTACAGCCGCACTTAAAGATTTCGTTGGCCCTTTCGATTTTTTCCTTGCTCCAAGAGTAAAAGTGCAATCTGACATGAGTCCCGTATGCGGTTTAATGAAAATGAGCCAAATAAAGATCGCAAATCCGGTAAGTACTTCAACCTATACCTGGTCAACCTCTGACGGACACATCGTTTCTTATAATTCCGACAATTCTATTATCGTTGATTCAGTAGGTACCTATGTAGTTACTCAAAAATTGCAGTCAGGATGTTCGACATACGCAACTGATACTATTAAAGTTATCTCTAACGGGCTTTGTTATGTACTCCAGAATTCTATCCATGATTTTACAGGAAAGCTTTACAACAACCGGGTTCTGCTGAATTGGTCTTCCACTTCAAACCGGGAAATTGATTACTTTGAAATTGAAAAAAGTACAGATGGATTGAGTTTCAACTTCGCAGGCATCGTAAACAGATCTTCCGATTCTGATAACGGGGCTACTTATCACGTAACTGATAATGTAAATGCATTTGACAATTACTTTATTTACTATAGACTAAAAACAGTTGGCCAAAATGGGCAGATAGCTTACAGTAAAATTATCAGGTTATATATCGGAGAGAATGAGAGTGGGACCATAAGCATCACGCCAAATCCGGTAATAGATGTTATGCGGCTCAATATCTCCTCTTCCACCAATGAAGTTGTGGTAGTTTCTATATACAACTTTGCAGGCCGGTTAATGAAAACTATTCATACAGATACACAAAAAGGTAAAAGTGAGCTATACATTTCAGATATTCAAAATTGGCCAAGAGGTATTTATTCTGTAAAAGTATTGTTGGGTACCACTGTATTTACAAAGAAAATGGTACTAACAAAATAGAAATACTTATTAGTGCCACGCGATCTAAAAAAAGTTTTTCATTTTTCATCTTCTCTTCATGTTAGCATTTTATGTTTGCTTGTAATTAATTATGCAACCATATAATAAGATTATTGATTGATGGATATTCTCTCAAAAATAATTTGGAATAAAAGTTGCATAATAAGTCTGAAATTAAAAACCTCTTTAACTAAATTTAAATTTCCTATGAAAGCAAATTCCTCAAATGCAATCTTAAGTATTGCTTTTTTATTCAGTTGCATTTTATTTTTTTCCTGCCAGAAAAGCAACAGCAACGGCGACAATAACGGTAAAGCAAGGTTGCAGGTTCGTTTGACCGACAGCCCCGATCCCAATGTAAAAGAAGTATGGATTGATGTAAAAGAAGTACGCATAAACATGAAGGATACCAACGATATTATCCTTGAGGGTGCACATCCCGGGCTATACAATCTGCTGGATTTAACCGACGGTAAGGATACGCTGCTGGCCGATGCCCAAATTCCTACAGGAGATATTTCCCAGATACGCCTGGTACTTGGTAACAATAATTATATTATTACTAAGAGTGGAGAAAGAATTGAATTGACCACACCCAGTGCACAACAATCAGGATTGAAAGTGCAGATTCACCAGAGTGTAACAGGTGGCCAATTATACAGGTTAATATTAGATTTTGATGCCGGCAAATCCATAGTAAAAGCAGGCAACAGCGGAAAGTATATTTTAAAACCTGTATTAAGAATTATTTCATTTGTTGCATCAGGAGGTAATTTGAAGGGAACGGTACTCCCCGATTCAGTAAGAACCTCTGTTTATGCTATTAATGGGGTTGATACGGTAGCGTCCACCTTCACAAATACATTGAACGGTAACTTCTTGTTTAATGATATTCCTGCAGGAAATTATTCACTTTCCTACGTGCCCACTGATACCACTTTTAAAGCTGCACAACGTAATGCTTCCGTTACATTAGGGCAAACTGCAACAGCAGATACGGTTGTACTCGAAAAGAAATAAAATTATACACAAAAAAAAGAGACTGCCTCAAAAGGGCAGCCTCTTTTTTTTGTATGATTACGAAAATGTCCTTTTACTCACTCCGTAGAGAATGTAGTAGTTCAGGGTTCCCGCTTAAATATCCAATATTTATTTATGCTGATTATAATCGTAGTTTTATCATCAATTGAACGCCGCCGAAGACTGATTTATAAAAAATAAATCAGTCTTCGATTTTTCGTTAAAATTTAAATAAGAATGGGTTGGGCCCGTTTTCAGCTTTCACCATCCAACAACTTATCCATTCAATCTTTCATAATGAAGGCAAACTACACCGGATGAAAAAGCATGAGAAGCCATTAATTTCAGCTTTGTAATTTCCTCAATGTCTTTGAATACAGGAATACCTTGCCCCAATAAAATCGGATTCACAAAGAGCCAATACTCATCTATCAAATCTAATTGCATGAGAGAATGCGCTGCAGAAGGACTTCCAAAGATCACAATTTTTTTACCTTCTCTTTGTTTCAATTCAATGATATGATCTTTGATATTTTCACTGATTATGGTAGTGTTTTTCAAATTTTGCCCACGCATGGATTTTGATAAAATCACTTTGTCAACCTGGTTGTACCATGTTGAATGTTCTATATCATGCTTACTTGCGCCGGGCTTGTCGGCTGCTGTTGGCCAATAACTTTCCATCAATTCATAAGTAACGCGGCCATACAATGCAGTATCCGATTCATTGGTACGCCCGGCTGCATAATCAAAAATTTCTTCATCTACATGAACCCAATCAATTTTACTTTCTGCATTTGCAGCAAAACCATCAAGGGATACATGTATGAATAAAACTAATTTTCTCATCTTTTTATTTTTTATTAAAACGTTTCATTTGTTTTTATTTTTTTGCGCCTCTTTCCAAATCTTTTTTCACCCTGTATTTTACAATTCTGCTTATCAGGTTTAAAGGAATAGGTTTATCTAATGGAAATTGTATGGAACCTTTGGCGCCTTTATAAACAGACAATTCTTTTTTAAAGGCGTCAATTCCTGATGGATTCTTTTCCCTGCCAGTGAAAAATTCCAGGCATATCCCAAATAACATTTTCTGCTAAGCACGATATTATTTTTTCATGATTGCCTTCGCAAAAACCATCCATATATTTTATTACAGTCTTTTTATTTTCGGTCATACTGTTTTATTTTTTCAAACCAGGTATCGCAATGGTCCTTAATTTTTTAAAGGTTGATAGCAAAGAAGAATTACGCCACTCTTAAATGTTTTTGTACTTACAAGTGTAAGATCCAACTGATGGTTAATCTTTTTAAAGATTGCATTACCGGCCCCTATTACCACAGGGTCTATCATTATCTGGTATTCATCAATCAAACCTTTTTCGGCAAATTGAGTTACAATGCTGCCACTGCCCAGTAGGGTCATATCCTTTCCGGGCTTTTGTTTCAGCTTCTCTATTTCCTCTGCGATATTATCTTTTATCAGTCGGGTATTATTCCAATCCGCTTTGTCCATTGTTCTTGAAAAAACAATTTTCTCTGCGGCATTCATATTTTCAGCAACGGAAGAATCATTCTCCATAGCCATTGGTGTAGCCCAATAGCCCAATACCCCACCATCATCTCATACGTTATACGACCCAACAGAAGTATATTTTCTGACTGAAGTCTTTCAGAAGCAAATTCATTTTCTTCCTTACCATGCTTATGCCAGTTGATATTTCCTTTTTCCGGCCCCTCAAAATAGCCGTCAAGAGTTATAAAATTGAAAACAGATAATTTGCTCATAAAAAAGATTTTATCTTTTCACCCTTAATTTTTTAACCTTGTAAAAATATAATTTAGTGGGTACAATGTGCTCTGGCTTTGTCCAATATTTCCAAACTTTTGTAACGGGCGCTTCAACGGTAGTTTTTATCGTGATCATTGATTTACTTTCTGTTTGCATTTTATGAATTTTGAATAGTGATGGAATAATATTATTTACCCGCCTTTTCCAGGGTTTGCATATCAAGCTTCTTCATTTTCATGA
>JBDSOE010000030.1:0-6731 GCA_039915005.1 Ginsengibacter sp. | reverse complement strand
GATTTTTTTGGATCGGTACGCCACGCGGCGCCGGCATTGCCTTCGCGCTCGGTGAGGGTAGAAAGCCAGCCCTGCGGATATTCCACATATATTTTACGGATGGCGCCAAGCATATTATCCTTGATCATTGCTTTCGCTTGTTTCACCATCGGGTAACCCGAATATACATGGGTCAGCAAAAGCATTAATCCTGTTTCCTCTACCTTTTGTTTCAGAAGCTTTGCTTCCTCGAGGGTTATGGTCATTGGCTTTTCTACCACTACATGAAATCCGTGTTCCAGTGCAAGCATGGCCGGTGCAAAATGGGCAAAGTTGGGAGTAACGATAGTTACAAAATCCATTCGGATATCTGCGGGTAGCTTACTTTCTTTTTCTATCATTTCTTCGAAGGAAAGATAAATTCTGTCCGGAGAAAGAAATAGCGACTCACCACTTTCTTTTGCAATCTGCGGATGAATGCTCAATGCTCCGCAAACCAATTCTGCAAGACCATCCATGTTGGCAGCAATACGGTGAATGGCGCCAATAAAAGCGTCCTTTCCACCTCCGATCATTCCCATTCTTAATTTTCTCATATTAATTTTCTATTTTTAAAAATTATCAATTTATTGCGCTTTTTGTAGAAAAATATATTTATTTTTTTTGCTAAGGTAAAATCTTGTTTTAAAAATAGTACATTTAATGTTTCAAACATAAATAGTTAATAATCGTCCATGAAGTTTACCACAAGACTGCAGCTTTCATTCATGATGTTTCTTGAATTTTTTATCTGGGGAGCCTGGTTTGTAACCTTAGGTACTTTTTTATTCAACAACCTTGGTGCCAGCGGCTCACAGAGCGCTTCTGTTTTTTCTACCCAATCGTGGGGAGCCATTATTGCCCCATTTATTATAGGGTTAATTGCAGACCGGTATTTTAATGCGGAAAAAATTTTGGGGGTTTTACATTTAGTAGGTGCGGTATTAATGTATCAGATGTTTAGCGCTCCTGACATTTCTGTTTTTTATCCTTACGTGCTGGCTTATATGATTTTGTTTATGCCAACGCTCGCATTGGTAAATTCAATTTCATTCAACCAGATGGGCGATCCTGAAAAAGAATTTTCGAGTATCAGGGTGTGGGGAACCATAGGTTGGATTGTTGCCGGGCTGCTGATCAGTTTTGTTTTCCTTTGGGATGCAGAAGCAAATGTAAAAGCGGGTTTAATGAAAAATACTTTTATGCTGGCTTCAATTGCTTCGTTGGTTTTAGGGCTTTATAGTTTTACGCTTCCCAAGACTCCACCGAAAGTAACCAAAGGCTCTAAAGTAAATATATCAGATATATTAGGATTGGATGCTTTAAAATTATTAAAGGATAAAAATTTTCTTTTGTTCTTCGTAGCCTCCATTCTCATCTGTATCCCATTGGCATTTTATTATCAATATGCCAACCCGTTTTTATCAAACATCGGAGTTGAAAATCCTACCGGCATAATGACGATAGGGCAAATTTCAGAAGTGCTTTTTCTTTTATTGCTTCCCGTTTTTTTCAAAAAGTTTGGGTTCAAAAAAACCATCCTGATCGGGATGCTGGCATGGGCTTTACGTTATACCTTATTCGCTTATGGCAACGCGGGCGAACTGAGTTTTATGCTGATAACAGGTATTGCTTTGCATGGCGTTTGTTATGATTTCTTTTTTGTATCAGGACAGATTTATACCAATGCCAAAGCCGGTATAAAATATAAGAGTGCCGCGCAGGGGCTTATTACACTGGCAACCTACGGTGTAGGCATGCTCATCGGTTTTGAAATTGCGGGCATGATAGCCGATACTTATAAAATATCTGAAACTTCGTTCAATTGGAAAATGATCTGGATCATTCCGGCGGGCATAGCATTCATTGTGTTTTTGTTGTTTACGATTTTCTTTAATGATAAGAATGAAAAGGTGATTGATCAAAATTTAAATGTTTAAGTATGCCTTTAAAACAAAGCAGGAGAACCCTGTTAAAAAATATTGCTATGGGCACGGGTGCCGTTATTGCTGCGCCGGCTGTTTCTTTTGCCGGAAATTTTGAAAAAGAAAAAAAATATAAATTGAAAGGAAATATCAATCATTCTGTTTCCCAGTGGACCTTTAATTATCTGTCGTTGGATGATTTGTGTAAAGAGGTAAAATCAATTGGGTTCAATGCCATTGATTTGGTAGGTCCCAAAGACTGGCCCACCTTGCAAAAGCACGGGATTTACAGTTCCATGTGCTATTCTGCGGGCAGCAATAGTTTGACGAAAGGGTTAAATAATCCTCTTTATCATGACCAGCTTATTAAGGAATATGTAGAGGTAATTCCGGTGATGGCAAAAGCGGGATACAAAAATTTAATTTGCTTTAGTGGCAGCCGCAATGGAATGGATGATGAAACAGGAATGAAAAATTGCGCCGAAGCATTGAAGAAAATTTTGCCTCTGGCAGAAAAGAATGGAGTTACCATGGTAATGGAACTGCTGAACAGCAAAATAGATCACAAGGATTATATGTGCAATCATACTTCGTGGGGAGTGAAATTGTGTAAGATGATAGGTTCTGATTATTTCAAATTATTGTACGACATTTATCACATGCAAATTGAGGAAGGAGATGTCATCAGAACGATACGAGACAATCATCAATACATTGCACACTATCATACCGGCGGCATACCGGGCAGGCATGAGATCAATGAAACACAGGAATTGTATTATCCTGCTGTTATGAAAGCCATACATGAAACGGGCTTTAAGGGATATGTTGCGCAGGAATTTATACCTACCCGTAAGAATAAAATTGATTCTTTAAAAGAAGCGATTAAAATTTGTGATGTGTGAATAAGCAATAAGCAATAAGCAATAAGCAATCAGCAATCAGCAATGGGCAATGAGTTGGGAGCTGTTAGCTAAAACAATAAAACGATAAAACCATTTAATAACCTCTGATATTTTAAAATAAATAAAATCCTATGGCAGATAATACGTACGATGCAATTGTTATTGGTTCCGGAATCTCGGGAGGCTGGGCCGCAAAAGAACTTACCGAAAAAGGCTTAAAGACCATCATGCTCGAAAGAGGCCAGAACATTGAGCACATCAAAGATTATGTGAATGCGCAGAAAAATCCCTGGGAATTTCCTCATCGGGGCGGACGCACACAAAAAATGATAGAGGATTACCCGGTCTTAAAAAGAGATTATCCATTGAATGAAATGAACCTGGATTGGTGGACCAATGAAAAGGATTGTCCTTATACAGAAGTAAAACGATTTGACTGGTTCAGAGGCTATCACGTAGGCGGACGCTCCTTATTGTGGGGCAGGCAATGTTACCGCTGGAGCGATCTGGATTTTGAAGCCAATGCGAAAGAAGGCATTGCCATAGACTGGCCTATTCGCTACAAGGACATTGAACCCTGGTACACATATGCTGAAAAGTTTGCCGGAATCAGCGGTTCCAAAGAAGGGCTTCCTCAATTGCCTGATAGTTATTTTATGCCGGCAATGGAAATGAATGTGGTGGAAAAAGATGTGGCAGCGAGGATAAAACAACATTACAATAATAAGCGGGCCATGATCATAGGCCGCACGGCTAATATTACACAACCCATACAAAACAGGGTCAATTGCCAATACAGAAATAAATGCTGGCTGGGTTGTCCTTTTGGCGCGTATTTCAGCACCCAGTCATCTACGTTACCGGCAGCAATGGCTACCGGAAAGCTAACGATTCGCCCGTGGTCTATAGTAACCAAAATATTGTATGATAAGGATACCAAGAAAGCAAAGGGTGTGGAAATATTGGATGCAGAAACCAATAAGACCTACCAATATTTTGCAAAGGTTATCTTCTTGAATGCTTCTACCTTCAACAGCGCGTGGATATTAATGAATTCAGCGACTGATATATGGCCTGGTGGATTGGGCAGCAGCAGTGGTGAACTGGGCCATAATATAATGGACCATCATCTTGGCGTGGGCGCTTCGGGTACAGTAGAAGGTTATGATGATAAATATTATTTCGGAAAACGGCCTAATGGAATTTACATTCCGCGATACAGGAATTTCTTTGGTGATAAAAGAGATTACCTCAGAGGCTTCGGTTACCAGGGGAGTGCCAGCAGGCAGGGATGGAGCCGCGAAATTGCAGAAATGAATATTGGCGGAGATTTTAAAGATGCTTTGGGCGAGCCGGGAGACTGGACAATGGGCATCGGAGGTTTTGGAGAAATACTTCCTTATCATGAAAATAAAATAACCTTAGATAAAACAAAAAAGGATAAATGGGGGCTGAATACTCTTTCCTTCGATGCTGAATGGAAAGAAAATGAAAGGAAAATGCGCATTGATATGCAGAATGATGCGGTGGAAATGCTGGAAGCTGCCGGGGTAAAAAATGTAAAAGGACGTGATGGCGATGGTACTATTGGCCGGGGCATTCACGAAATGGGAACCGCACGTATGGGATTGGATCCCAAAACTTCTGTATTAAACAAATGGAACCAGGTATGGGATGCACAAAATGTTTTTGTTACAGACGGTTCTTTCATGGTTTCAGCAGCGTGTGTCAATCCTTCCTTAACGTATATGGCAATGACGGCCCGGGCTGCAGACTATGCAGTGAATGAACTTAAAAAGCAAAATTTATAAGATTGATTTAGATAGTATTCAATTAAAAAATAAAAATCATGAGCGAAGAAATAAAAGAAGATCTTTCAAGAAGAAAATTTCTTAAAAATGCAGGCATCACCGCTGCAGGTTTTATTATCCTCCCCCGCCACGTGTTGGGAGGAAAAGGATTTATTGCCCCCAGCGACCGGCTGACTATTGCCGGCATTGGAGTGGGCGGGAAAGGTGAAAGTGATATAGCTAATTTCTTTAAAAGCGGCAAAGCAGACATTGCTTTTCTCTGTGATGTTGATGAGAGAAGAGCCGCCACGTCCAGGAAAAGTTTCCCCAAAGCAAAATTTTATAAAGACTGGCGCGAAATGCTCGACAAAGAATCCAAACATTTTGATGCCGTTTCAGTTTCCACCCCCGATCATACTCATGCCGTGGCCACATTGGCGGCTATGGAATTAGGTAAACACGTGTATGTTCAAAAACCGTTGACCCATGATGTGTTTGAAGCGAGAGCATTAACGGAGGCGGCTAAACGCTATAAGGTAGTTACGCAAATGGGTAACCAGGGCGCATCCGGTGATGGTGTACGCCAATTGATGGAATGGTACAATGCCGGTATCATTGGCGATGTACATACTGTGTATTGCTGGACGGAAAGGCCTGTTTGGCCACAAGGCATTCCCTGGCCTTCCACTCCCGCTCCCGTGCCGGCAGAGTTGGATTGGAATTTATGGTTGGGTACCGCGCCTTACAAAGGTTACATAGAAAAACTGGTTCCGTTCAACTGGCGCGGATGGTGGGATTATGGTACAGGTGCTTTAGGCGATATGGGCTGTCATATCGTAGAACCGGCATTCCGCGTTCTTGATTTAGGTTATATTGATTCGGTACAGGCAAGTGTAGGCAGTGTGTATGTAGATGAATTTAAAAGAGGATATTTCCCTGAAAGTTGTCCTCCCTCAAGCCATGTTACTATTAAATTTCCGAAGACAAAGAAAACAAAAGGCCCGGTGGTAGTGCATTGGATGGATGGAGGAATACAACCGGCAAGGCCTGCTGAATTAGGACCTAATGAAACATTTGGTGATGGTGGCAACGGCGCATTATTTATAGGTACAAAAGGTAAAATGATGTGCGGCACTTATGGTGCAAATCCAAAGCTTCTGCCTACAAAAAAGACAGACGAAGTAAAAGTAAAACAGACGTATGCGCGCGTGCCTAATGGAGCTGATGGACATTATGCCCAATGGGTAGAGGGCGCTATTGCAGGGTATGGCAAAATGGAATTAAGTTCTCCTTTTGAAACAGCGGGCCCTCTGACAGAAGCCTTGTTAATGGCTAATTTGGCTATAAGGGGCTATGATATTCGCGTACCGAGAGACACTGGCAATGGGTTTAATTATCCGGGCCGTTATATTGAATTATTATGGGACAATAAAAATATGAAGGTTAGTAATTTTGATGCGGTCAATCAATTTATAAAACGCGAATATCGTAAAGGGTATTAGAAGGGATGAGGGAATGAGGATTGAGGATTGAGGATTGAGGGATGCTAGAGTGAATATTCACGATTCCTGATTTCCAATTCACGATTGACCATCTTAACTATGTAAAAAATAAAATCATGAACAGAAGAGAAGCAGTACAATACATATCCATACTTATGGGGGGCACCCTGGTAGGAAGCAGTTATTTTTTATCGGGATGCAAAAGCAATACCGGTGTTTCAATGAAATTTGCGGAGGAGGATGTTTCATTTCTCGATGAGATTGCTGATACCATTTTGCCTGCAACAAAGACCCCTGGCGCCAAGGCGGCAAAAGTGGGACAATTTATGACGGTGATGGTGAACGACTGCTATGATGAAAAGGATCAAAAAATTTTCCATGAAGGGATGGGTAAACTGGAAGATTTTTCTAAGAAAACATTTGATAATTCTTTTGTAAAAATTACGCCTCAACAACGTCATGATTTATTAGTGAAGCTCGACAATGAACAAAAAGAATACATGAAAAATAAAAAGAAAGAAGATCCTTCTCATTATTTCAGGATGATGAAGGAACTTACTTTACTCGGATATTTTACTTCGGAAATAGGCT
>JBDSOE010000024.1:0-10842 GCA_039915005.1 Ginsengibacter sp. | reverse complement strand
CCGTCAGCAGATATTTATTTTCCATCAACCGTTGGTAAATCACAGCAAGATCTTTACGTGTGGGGTAAAGGATAGCCGTGTGAAATAAGCCGGGTGACTTAATAGAGGCAGGACTGGCATCCTTGCTAAACCAGGTATTTAAGCCTATATGATGATGATATCCTCCTGCAGAAATAAAGGCAGCCTCGTTCCCATATTTTGTAATCAATTCGAAGCCGAGAATGTTGCAGTAGAAATCTAACGAGCGTTTTAAATCAGCCACTTTTAAATGTACATGGCCTATACGGGCCTGAGCAGGAATGCTGTAAATGTTTTTCAAGACTGATAAGTTTTACTTAAAAAAGATAAACCGATATATAGTATTCTTATACCCGTATAAAAATAATACTAATAAATAAAAATAAAGACAGAATTCACTTTTATTTTTATAGTCTTCTAATTCAGCCTGATTTCAAATAACTTAGGCCAGTCTTTTCCCGTAATGTATATTTTTTTAGTAGTGCTGTCGTACGCAATTCCATTTAATACTGCTCCCCCATCTCCATCTATTTTTGCTCCGGGATCATATTGCTTAAGTAAACCGGTAAGGTCCATAACACCCACCACATGACCATTGGCAGTATCTATTTTTACAATCTGGTTAGTAAGCCAACGGTTCGCATATACATAGCCGTCTATCAACTCTAATTCGTTCAAGCTGTCCACTTCTCCGCGATTACTGATTACCGTTAGTATCTTATTAATTTTCATTTCTTTTTTGTTTTCATCTGGTTCTGTAAAATATAATTTAGAAGTGCCGTCGCTTATAATAATATTTTTACCATCATTCGTGGCGCCCCATCCTTCCCTGCCCCAGTTAAGGGTACTTGCAGGCTTGGTGATATCGTTGAGATTATAAACAAATATTTTATTATTCTGCCAGGTAAGCTGGTAAAGTTTATTTTTAAAAATAGTAATGCCCTCACCAAAAATAGAGTCATCGGAAATTTTATGTTCTTTTTCAGCAACGCCGGTTTTTATATCTACAATGCGCAATCTTGTCTTCCCCAATTCACCGGTACCTTCATAAAGCTTTCCCTTAAAAAATTCCAGCCCCTGGGTAAAGGCAGACGGGTCGTGAGGATACACAGAGTCTATCGTAAAAATAATAGATGCGGGTGCGGCAATATCATAAGCCTTCGGCATCGGAATTGTTTTATCATAATCAGAAGAAGCATTATTATTACAGGAAAAGAACAGTAAAAGAATCCAGGCAGTTAATAATTTATTGACCATTTTTTTATTTTTATAAATGTAAAAATAGCAAACCACTTGCTTTTGTATTTCACTCTTTTATAAAAACTTCTCTTAAACTTTTGGAGTCTCACAAATTTTGCCTTTATTTGTGCCCTCAAACCTCTGTTACAGTATTAACACCTTTTATAGTTGTGCCGCTTATTTACAAAGGTTGAATTGATTCCTCAATCTAATCCCTTTATCCCATGTATTAATTAAATAGTCAGACCTATGTAATCCCGCTATTGTTTACTTACTCAAAAAATTGAGTTTATTAACAGGGAATACATGAGAATTATTTTTACAATTATTTGTTTTTGTGGAGTTTTTTATACTTCAGCACAACGCTGCGTGGTGGCAGATTATCCGCAGCTACAAGCTGCATCTCGTCCTTATGGACAGGGTTCACCTACGGGGAAAGATAGCCGTGATACACTGCCGAACGAAGTTATTGTGATACCGGTAGTGATCCATCTATTGTACAATGATAATTCACAAAACATCAGTGATCAGCAGATACTGTCCCAAATAACAGCCTTAAACCAGGATTACAGAAGACTAAACCTTGATGCAGTAAATACACCCGCACCTTTTTCCAACGTGGCAGCGGATACCAGGATTTCTTTTTGCCTTGCCAAAACCGGCCCCGATGGCAAACCTACAACAGGCATCATACGTAAATACACAAAAGAATCTTCATTTCTTGCGGATGATGCCGTTAAATTTTCTTCGAGTGGTGGCGATGATGCATGGGATGCTACCCAATATTTAAACATCTGGGTTTGTAATCTTTTTGGACGCACGTTAGGTTATGCAGTTTTGCCGGGAAGCCCTTTAAATAAAGATGGCGTGGTTATTAAATATAGTGTGTTCGGAACTACAGGTTCCGTGGCTGCTCCTTATAATAAAGGCCGCACCGCCACTCACGAAATTGGCCATTGGCTTGGGTTGCGTCATTTATGGGGCGATGCAGTTTGTGGTGATGATGGCATTGCAGATACACCTCCGCAGCAGGCAAGCAATAATTCTTGTGCTTCCTTTCCACATCTTTCATCCTGCTCTATAAATCAGTATGGCGATATGTTTATGAACTTTATGGATTTTACAGACGATGCTTGTATGAACTTGTTTACCAATGGACAAAAATTGGCTATGAGAAGTTTATTTGCCAAAGGGAATCCCAAAAATTCTTTCCTGAATTCAATTGCTTGTGATAGTTCAGATGTAGAAGCCAGCCCTGTATTACCGCCTGTTAGTGAGGCAAACGATCCGGTGATCACCACGTATCCAAATCCATTTACAAACGAAATAACCATTTCAACCAAAGATGCCGTGGATATTACAGGAAGTGTTTTAAAATTGTACAATGCGATCGGGAAATTATACGATACCCACATTTTACAAACTCAAAAAACCACGCTTTATTTAAATAATCTTCCATCAGGAATTTATTTTATCAGAATTGAAACAGGCAAAAAAACTCATGTTTATAAAATGCTTAAACAGTCTCCAAATACAAGATAACAGTAAGATGTGGAAGATTGTTGACAACATCAGCCATCAAAATGAGTAATTATTAAACCCGGAAAGATTATAAAAAGAAAAATGGGCCATTACCTCAATGGAGACTAATAGGAAAGAAAAAGATCATAGATCTCTCATAAAAAATCCACCTCAATTTTCCTGTTTACTCTCTTCTTTGAAACCTCTTTCCCGCCAGGTATTTTTCCCTGATAATTTCATAAACAGGTTTATCATACACTTTACTTTCGAGCCATGAAATAATATCGAGGTATGCGAAGGCACGTGTTTCAAATTTGCTCGTTTCAAACTGTTTTATGGTATTCAATAATTTTTCAAATTCAGGTTTTAATTTCCTCGCAGACAAATAAAATGTATTTCGCAAAAACCTGAATATCTCTTCTTCCACAAGGCTAAGGTTTTGCATTTTGGCCATAAAACGATATACTGATTTTATCAGGTATTCCAGCAATTGAAAATTCCCCAGCTCATAATGCGCAATTAAATGAAGCAGCCGTGCATAGCATTGTAAATCGTTTCTCAAATTTACTTTCCAGTTAATTATTTTATTAAGATAATTTAGGGTGTTGTCATAATCTCCTGCACCAAAATACAAAGAAGCGATTTTGTAATAAAAGATCAAAGTACGGTGCTGGTCAAGATACAACTCGTACTCATTGAGCTGGTGCGTGATGTGATCCACTACCTTCAATCCGTCCTGGAAAGTGCCTTCTAAAAAATGCTGATTTATTTTTGATATATACAGATACACAAAAACCTGTATGCGGTTGTTATCATTGTGCTTTACCACATCGGACGTGCTGAAATCCTCAAATATGGCAAGCGTTTTTTTAAACCCCGGATAATTTCTTAGATTGAAATGGGCGTTTAAAAGATTGTGCAGCCCTTTGATATAATTTCCGGTTTCTATTTTTATCATTTGCGGATGCTCTTCAAACTGGTCCACCCATTTTTGTGTATATCGGTAATACATCAGAAAATCCTGTCTTATAAAAGCATACCAGCAATAACTCTGATTGTAATAAAGCTTCTCATAAAACCCCTCCGGATTTTTTATGTCCTCAATCAAATGCTCATGAAAATAATTTTCTATCTCCTTCTCATCATCTTTATTTCTGGCAAGTCCATTCTTAATATACCAGCTATATAGTTTTAAGGCAAGGTTGGAAAGTAAGGATTCCCTTACGTGATGAAGGTTGGTATTATTTACTTCAGTGGTTAACGCATCGGCCCTGTCCTCCATACTTCGCGTAATATGTAATGTCTCAATTTTTTTCTCAACCGTCAAAACCTCCATCAAAAAAATTACCTGGTTGTTGGCGCTGGCAATTTCTTTTATTCTCTCAAGTATCCTCAGGCTTTGATGATAAAGGCCTTTATTATAAAGTATCCTGGCATAATCCAATTGCTCATGCAACTGGATGTCGATGTTTTCATTGTTTTCAAGCAGCCGAAGGCTGCTCAATATTTGTTTATAAAGATGGGCTCTTATATTGGGCAGTTGTTGTTTCTTTATTGAAGTAGTTTTATTGATAAGAGCCGTTTCATCATAAGACGACATCTTGTCTATGGCATCAAAAAGCTGTACAATTTTAAGATCATTATTGGATGAGTTCCTTTGCACATATAATTTGAAATTCCTCTTTTCCGACTTCTGCAGAGAATGAATCAGTTGGAATAAAGCATCAGTGGATCTATTGGGCATCGTAATTAATTTAACCTAAAAGCCAATAACACTAAGGCTTTCATAAAAATAATATTCATTTCGGAAGTGTAAATTTCTGATAATTTGTTTACAATCCCATCAATCAAACTGCTACATTCGGCTAAACGGAATGTTTATTTCTATTAAATCTTTTCTTTTCTATAAAAATAAGGCATGAAAAAGATCATCATTTTTGATACGACACTAAGAGACGGGGAACAGGTTCCCGGTTGTAAATTGAATGCAAAAGAAAAAATTGAATTGGCATTGGAACTACAATCCCTTGGAGTAGATGTTATTGAAGCAGGTTTCCCTATTTCAAGCCCAGGTGATTTTTCTTCCGTGGAACAAATTTCAAAAAACATTACTAATGTTACGGTTTGTGCACTGTCGCGGGCTGTACAAAAAGATATAGAAGTGGCTGCCCAGGCTTTAAAATATGCCAAACGGCCACGCATACATACGGGTATAGGCACATCAGATTACCACATAAAAAGTAAATTCAATTCCAATCAAAAAGATATTTTACAAAGGGCAGTTCAATGTGTAAAATGGGCGCGGAATTTTACAGACGATGTAGAGTTTTATGCAGAAGATGCAGGAAGAACAGACAACGAATATCTTGCAAAAGTAATTGAAGCCGTAATAAAGGCCGGCGCCACCACTGTAAATATTCCTGATACCACGGGCTATTGCCTGCCACAACAATATGGTGAAAAGATTGCGTTTCTAGCCAACAATGTCAGCAACATTGACAAGGCAGTTATTTCATGCCATTGCCATAACGATTTAGGATTGGCTACAGCCAATTCTATTTCAGGAATCATTAATGGTGCCGGGCAAATAGAATGTACCATTAATGGCCTTGGCGAAAGAGCAGGTAATACTTCTCTTGAAGAAGTTGTGATGATTATTAAGCAACATAAGGATTTAGGCTTTTTTACCAATATCGAATCCAAACAGTTAAACCCAATGAGCAGGCTTGTTTCAGATACAATGCGCATGCCGGTGCAGCCTAATAAAGCCATCGTGGGCAGCAATGCTTTTTCACACTCTTCGGGGATTCACCAGGACGGATTCTTAAAAGACACGCTAACCTACGAAATTATTAGTCCAGAAGAAGTAGGCGCAGACAGTTCAAAGATTGTACTAACCGCAAGGAGTGGACGCAGCGCCCTTGCCTATCGTTTTCAAAAACTGGGCTACCAGTTCGATCGAAACGACATAGATACTTTATACAATAATTTTTTAAAAATAGCCGACCATAAAAAAGAAATTGAAGATCATGATCTTTCAGCATTAGCATTGGATTATCAGCAATCAGTTGCCATGATGGATTCGTGATTCATGGAAAATGAAAAGCGGAAAGTGAAAAGCTTGAAAGTCAACTCCAACAGGATTAAATGCAGATAACTATGGATAACATCCATAAACGAAATAAAAATGGGAAAAACATTATTTGAAAAGATTTGGGGAAAACACCTTGTAAAAACAATACCGGGTGGGCCTGATGTGATATACATTGACAAACACTTCATTCATGAAGTAACCAGTCCCCAGGCATTTTCAGGAATTGAGAAAAGAGGGCAGCCGCTTTTCAGACCCGAAAAAACTATTGCCACAGCTGATCACAATGTGCCAACCATCAATCAGCATCTTCCGATTAAAGAAGAACTAAGCAGAATACAAGTCCAAAAATTAGTTGACAATTGCAAAAAACACAAAGTTGAATTATATGGATTAGGCCATCCTTTCCAGGGGATTGTTCACATCATCGGCCCTGAATTGGGAATCACTCAACCGGGAATGACTATTGTGTGTGGAGATAGCCACACTTCTACACATGGCGCTTTTGGTTCAGTTGCATTTGGCATTGGCACCAGCGAAGTAGAAATGGTTTTTGCCACGCAATGTATTTTACAAAACAGGCCAAAAGTGATGCGCATCAACGTAGATGGCGAATTGAGTAAAGGGGTAATTTCAAAAGATATTATTCTTTACATTATTTCAAAAATTTCTGCAAGCGGTGCCACAGGTTACTTTGTGGAGTATGCAGGTTCTACCATCCGCAACCTTTCAATGGAAGCCCGGATGACCATTTGCAACATGAGCATTGAAATGGGCGCGAGAGGGGGAATGATAGCGCCAGACAATACCACATTTGAATACATGAAAAACAGGCTTTTCGCTCCCAAAGAAACGAATTGGGATACTAAAGTAGAAGAGTGGAAAAAATTATATTCTGATGAAGATGCTGTGTTTGATAAGGAAATACATATTGATGCGCAGGATATAGAACCAATGATAACTTACGGTACCAATCCCGGTTTGGGAATTACTATTAACAGCCACATCCCAACCATAGAAAGCATCCCCGATGAAGGCGATAGAAATAATATTTTAAAAGCCCTCAAATATATGGGATTACAACCCGGACAACTTTTAAAAGGGATGCCGGTACAAAACGTTTTTATAGGAAGCTGTACCAATTCAAGGATTGAAGATTTGCGTTTGGTAGCCTCCATCATCAAAGGGAAAAAGAAAAATAAGAATGTAAAAGTGATGATAGTGCCTGGCTCACAACAAGTGTCGGCGCAATTAGCTGCCGAAGGACTTGATGTAATATTTAATGAAGCAGGATTTCAAATACGGCAGGCCGGATGTAGCGCTTGCCTCGGAATGAATGAAGATAAAATTCCCGCAGGGGAATATTGCATTTCCACCAGCAATAGAAATTTTGAAGGAAGACAGGGACCGGGAGCACGTACCTTACTGGCAAGCCCTTTAACTGCCGCCGCTGCTGCTATTACCGGAGTCGTAACCGATGTAAGAGATTTATTAAATTAGAATTGGCAAATTAAAAGATGAAAGCATTAAAACATATTCAAAGTCCCTTTGTACCTCTTCCAATAGAGAATATTGACACGGACCAAATCATACCCGCACGCTTTTTGAAATCAACTTCAAGAGAGGGCTTCGGGAAAAATCTCTTTCGCGACTGGCGCTATTCTAATAACAACGAAGCACAACCGAAAACAGATTTTATTCTGAACAAACCGGAATACAAGGGGGCTATCTTAGTGGCAGGAAAAAATTTTGGTTGTGGTTCTTCACGTGAGCATGCCGCATGGGCTATACTTGACTATGGATTTTATGCAGTAGTGTCCAGCTTTTTTGCCGATATTTTTAAAAATAATGTTTTAAACAATGGAGTAGTTCCGGTACAGGTAACCGAGGAATTTTTACAAAAAATATTCAGTGTTGAAAATGGATCCACTCTTTCCATTGATATAGAAAACCAGTCCATCACAATAGATGCAACAGGGCAGTCAGAAAAGTTTAACATCAACAATTATAAAAAAGATTGTTTGCTTAACGGTTACGATGATATTGATTACCTTTTAAGTATTAAAGAAGAAATACTGAAATTTGAAAACACATTAGTATAAGTAAACACAATGAAAAAGAATATAACCATAATACCAGGCGATGGTATCGGGCCGGAAGTTACCAGGGAAACGGTAAGAGTATTAAATGCTATTGCTTTGAAATTTCATCATGATTTCAATTTTACTCATTGCCTGATGGGCGCCTCTGCTATTGACGAAACAGGAGATCCTTTGCCGCAGGATACTATTGACAGTTGCCTTCAAAGCGATGCTGTTTTGCTGGGCGCTATCGGCCATCCCAAATATGATAACGACCCTTCCGCAAAAGTTCGTCCGGAACAGGGATTGCTGAGGCTTAGAAAAGAATTACAGTTGTACGCTAATATTCGTCCGATAACTGCTTATTCTTCTTTGCATCATCTTTCTCCCATAAAAGAAAAACATTTGCGCGGAGTGGATTTTATTATTTATCGCGAGCTGACCGGTGGCATTTATTTTGGGAAAAAGGAACTCAATGAGGAAGGCACTGAAGCCTCTGACCTTTGCGTTTACAGTAAAATTGAAATAGAACGTATCGCAATGCTGGCCTTTGCTTCAGCTCAAAAAAGAAGAAAAAGATTAACCCTCATAGATAAAGCCAATGTGCTTGAGACATCAAGGCTATGGAGAAAAGTAGTGCAGGAAATGGCATCTGATTATCCGGATGTAAAAGTAGATTACATGTTTGTGGACAATGCCGCTATGCAGATAATTGTAAATCCAAAACAGTTCGATGTGATCCTTACAGAAAATATGTTTGGAGATATTTTGAGCGACGAAGCCAGTGTGATCAGCGGTTCGTTGGGGTTATTGCCTTCCTCATCTATGGGAGATAAAAATGCATTATTCGAACCTATCCATGGATCTTATCCCCAGGCTGCCGGAAAAGACATCGCCAATCCTTTGGGTTCCATTTTATCCGGTGCCTTAATGATGGAACATTTCGGAATGCCGGATGAGGCAAAGGCCATCAGGGAGGCCGTGGAGTGGACATTGGCCAATGGTTTTGTTACCAAAGATATTGACCCGGTAAACTCTTATTTTACTTCCACTGTGGGCGAGTTAGTGAGTGATCATATAAGCAACGACATTCCGCAAAATGTCAACTTAAAGAATATGACTTTGGGACAGGCAACAATTATTTAATAAAAAAAGTTCTTTGTTTTTATAAAAGGGTATGCTAAGTTTGCTCCTCAATTCTTCATCAATGTTGAAAGGCAACTTAGTTAATGGCATTCAAAATATTTCAGTAATTATCATTGCTGTCATTGTCATTATAATACCCTTGCACGGAGGTGGAATTACTATTTAAAAAAAATAAATCACTAACAAATAGCCCGCCTCCAAAAGAAGCGGGTTTTTTATTTTAAATTGGTCTGACGGTCTCCGTCAGACCAATTTAAAATAAAATTTTCAAAAAAGAAATTATGTATTACAACGACAACACTTTTATTTATCTGAACGGAGAAATCGTAAAAGCTTCAGAAGCAAAAATTGACCTGTACGGCCAAACGCTTCACTATGGCTATGGCGTTTTTGAAGGCATCCGCTCATATAAAACTGCAGAAGGGAAAACAAAGATCTTTAAAGAAGAAGCGCATTTTGAAAGATTGAAAAATTCTGCCAAGGCGCTTAATCTTCCTTACACATGGAGCACTGATGAATTGATAAAAGCCACGTATGAAATTTTAAGGAAAAATCATTTGCAGGATGCCTACATAAGGCCGTTGGTATATGCTCCGGCAAACATGAGTTTTACTCTCAACAAAGAATCATTGATTACCATTGAAGCATGGGAAATGAAACTATTTCTCGGTGATCAATTATTACATGTAATGACCTCCTCTTTCGAAAGGCCCAATCCAAAAGCTTTTAAAATAGAAGCAAAAGCAACAGGGCATTATGTAAATTCTATTTTGGCCAGCCAGGAAGCAAAATCAAAAGGCTTTGATGAAGCCTTATTGAAAGATATAGAAGGCTTTATAGCAGAAGCCCCGGGCGCCAATTTTTTTGTAGAAAAAAATAATGTTTTATATACTCCTCAGTTGGGAAGCATTTTGCCGGGAATTACAAGAGCCACTGTTTTTGAAATTTGCGAAAAACTGGATATTACGGTGATTGAAAAGCAAATCACCCTTGCAGAAGTTCATGGTGCCGACAGTGCTTTTTTCTGTGGTACGGCTGCTGAAGTAATTGGCCTTGCTACGCTTGATAAAATTCCTTTTAAAAAAGAATGGAAAGATTCTCACGGTAGCATCATTCAAAAAAAGTATAAAGAACTTGTTACTGAAAAAGACATCTCTGCTTCTAACGGGAGGGCTGTAACAAATAATGTTAAACAAATATTAACCAAGAATCTGAATTAAATAAAATGAGTGAAACTTTAAAAAATACCAATGCCGCATCGCCTTCAGAGAAGGATGGTATAGAACTTAATAGATACAGCAAAACCCTTACGCAGGATGAAACCCAACCGGGCGCGCAGGCGATGTATTATGGCATAGGACTTACTGATGATGATTTAAAAAAAGCGCAGGTAGGCATAGTGAGCATGGGATACGAAGGGAATACCTGTAATATGCATTTGAATGACCTGGCAAAACTGGTGAGAGATGGGGTTTGGGAAAATGACATGGTGGGGTTGATCTTTAATACCATCGGCGTAAGTGATGGTATGAGCAACGGTACCCCTGGTATGCGATATTCTTTGGTAAGCCGCGATATCATTGCTGATTCTATTGAAGCGGTTTGTGGCGCACAATATTATGACGGATTGATTGCGTTACCGGGTTGCGATAAAAATATGCCGGGTTCATTGATCGCTATGGGAAGACTGAACCGCCCTGCTATAATGGTCTACGGTGGCACGATTGCTCCCGGGCATTATAAAGG
>JBDSOE010000258.1:0-21806 GCA_039915005.1 Ginsengibacter sp. | reverse complement strand
ACCCCACCTATCTTTTTTAACATTCGGCTTCCTGCCCCATAATTCTTGGGCAGCATCATTGTAATAGGTAAGGTATCCCTGTGCATCACAAGTGTAAATGGCGACAGGAAGGGTTTTCAGTAGCTGGAAATATTGTTTTTCCTTTTCTTTTATTCTGTCGTTTGCTAACCTTTCCTCTGTAATATCTTCTATGGCCAATAAAATTATTTTTTCAGAATTGTCCTCCCCTTTAATTTCTCTTCCATTGAGTAATAATACCCGATCCTTTGTATGAGGTAAGTGATGTCTTATTTCAAAACCGACACAGCTTCTTTTTTCCGGAAGCACCTCTTCCATCAAGATTCTTAATTCCTGAATATTCCATTGCCCATTATTTAATTCATAAATCAGGCTATTTTTTGCTTTTTTTTCATTTCCTCCAAACGCTTTATAAAAAGCACTGTTAGCCGTTTGTACCCGCAGATTCTTGTCCAGTATCAGAAGTGGTTCGCGCAGGGTGCTTACGATACACTTCGTATAATCTTTTGCTTTACTTAGCTTTTTATTCACATTAATTAATTCGCGCTTTACAACCCTAAGCTCTTCCCTTAGCCTATGCCGTTCGTCATCGCCTTTTGAAGTTTTGTCTGTTGTGTTTTTCTTTTTGACAGCAACCAGCTTTTCATTACCTGCTGAAGAAAGGATGGTTTTTTTATTTTTATTTTTTTTCATTATAAAAACTCCTGCCTAATTTTTTTTATCTTTTATGATACATAAAATTCTCAATGGGAAAGTGTATAAAATCTCTTTACGGTTCCCGAATCTTTTTGCATGATTTTGTATTGCAATTATGGATATCGGCTAAGGAAGATTAAAGATAAAGGATTTTATATCTATTTAGCTAACCCGCAGTTATTCGTTTTGAATGAAAAAATGAATAGTATAACGATTTAATGGGCTAATGCAACCGGGGTTCCGCTTTCCTGTTTGATAAATACACTCCAACAAAAATTAGAATGGCCGCTAGTAATTTGTAGAGAGATAATTCTTCTTTTAAAAATATAGTGGCAATAGTAACCGCAAATACAGGCTGTGAATAGATATAGGCTCCCGCAGTAGAAGCACTCAATATTTTAATACCATAAACATTAAAAACATAAGCCAAAAAAGTTCCGGGAATAACGATAAGAAATAAAAGGAACCAATCTTTACCTGTAAAAACATCCCAGGTAATTTGAGAGAATTCGGTTACGCTCACCGGTAGTATCATGAAAAAGCCAAATGTAAAAATCAGCCGCGTTACAAGAATGGGAGAATAATTATTCATCAGCGGTTTTACCAGTATAAAATAAAATGTATAGGCAACAGAGCTTAGCAAAACAAGAAAATCACCCAATAATATATTATCACCCGGCGCGCTGCTTTCCCTGGCGCTCACTAATAATACAGCGCCTGAAATTCCAAAGAATAAACCGATCATTTTTGCGCCTGTCAGTTTTTCTTTCAGCACTCTTGCGGCAATAATTGTGATCAAAATTGGGGTGATAAGTGTAAGCAGGGAAGCGTGAATAGGTAAAGTAAATGACAATCCTTTTATAAATAACATTTGGTTTAAAGCAATTGCTGTAAGCGCACAAAGTAAAAATGCCGGAATATCTTTTTTTGCAATTCTTGTCTTAGTGGGTTTAAATAAAAATAAGATCCAGAATAAGATGAGGCTGACACCCACGCGGATAATGTTGAGACCGAATGCGCCGGCAAAATGATTAGCCGTAAAATATTTTATTGCGCTGTAGTTTGTCGCAAAAAAAAGATTAGTGCCGAGAAGAGCAAGATGCGCTTTAACCTGTGAACTCAAAATAAATTATTGTGGTACAAAATTGCCTGTTTTTAATGACCCAACAAATTCATTGATCACATTCTTATAATCATCGCAGGAAATGTGAGGATTAGTATATGGGAAAGAAGAGGATTTTTCCAATGCTTCTTTTAAAGAAAACTTTTCCTGTTTAGTGGAATAAAATATCTTTTTTTGCAGGAGATATTTAGCGAGGTATTCCTGTTCTGTTTGCCCAGGCGTAGGAATTAATATGGCTTTTTTATTTAACTTTACCAGGTCCATAATAGTGGTATAACCACTCCGGCTGATTACTATTTCAGATTGTTCCAGGGCCAGGTTGAACTCCACAGCCATAAGGTGATTCACTATTTTTACAGAAGGATTGGATGAAGAAATAGTGCCCGGTTCTGAGGGCAGCCCCCTTACCAACAAAGCATTTCCGCGAAAATGATCGAGTTGCTGTAAAATTATATTTTCAAAAATACTTCGTTGAGGCTCCGGCCCGGAAATAGAAATGAGCAGGTCGTAGATTTTTTGAATATTCTTTATCGGCTGAAATCTTGATAATGCCCCCATATAAATTACGTTCGATTGGATTTTTTCAGGATGAGAAAGTTCACCAGCCAGCTCATTTTCTGTAAAATCAGGCACCCAGCATTGTGCATATTTTTTAATAAAATAATAATGAATCTTTTGCGCGAGCATATCTGTAAATGCGTTCCCAGTTTTAATAAAAAGTTGGTGTGTAATATAAATGGAAGGAACTTTTGTAGAATACATTCCAAACCGATTATCGGAAATAACTGCATCGGGTTTATATCGTGCTATCACTTTTTTTAACCAGTTTTTTTCCTGTTTTATTTTAAAAATAATTTTAGGAATCTGAACCAGCAGTTTTTGCCATAACCCATTTTTATGTCGGCTATATGTCATTTCGTAGCCTTTGATGCGTAAAAATACTATGGCAGGAAATTCTTTTTTTAGTAAAGAAAAAGTGGAAGTGTCTGCGGCAATCATTACTTCGCAATTAAGGGCAATAAGCTCCTTAATTATTGGTATGCAGCGGGTTGCATGGCCAAGGCCCCAGTCGAGCGGGCATATTAAAATGCGGGGTCTTTCTATATTATTGTTAAAATGGTTACCGGTTGTCAAAAGATTACAATAATTGTTAGGGAAAAATAGTTTAATTTGGTATTCAGTTTATTCATCGGTGATAATAACTTTGTAAATGGTAAGGAATTCCATCGAAAATAAATCAAAATAAAATATCAATATTTTTAATGAAAAACGTAAGCAAAATCCTTTTTGTTTTGTTAGTAACAATTTCAATTATTGCAATGAGTTGTAGTGCTTCCAAAAAAAATAATTGTGGTTGTCCTAATAAACAAGGAATGGTAGGCTATTAAAAACCAAATTTATAATGGACAAATTTAACCGCGATCTTTTGGTGTTGTTCAAAGAAGAATCAAACCCCCAGGCAATTGAACACGAAGTGGAACTTCTGCACGAATTATTATTTTATGTTGAAAAAATTGACAACCTCGTGGTTGCTCATGAAGTGGTCAACTTAAACAAGTACAAAATTTTTACCGACAGAAAAACAATCATGGAAACTTTAAAGCTTAAAGATTTGAAGTCGTTTGTTTTTTTGAATAACAAGAACTGATCTTTTTATTCGCTGATCATCCACGTTTCTTTGCCTCTTAATAATTTATCCAAATCCCCCGCCCCTCTATCCAGGGCAGTTTCTATCTGCATGGCCATTACATCTTCGTAGCAAGGCCTGTCTGTTTCAAAAAACACTCCGAACGGCCGTGGAAAATGTTGCTCCATCATGGGGTCATCAAATAACCGCGTAAGTATTTGCGCCTTATAAAAATCATTTTCATCATGGATCCATAGATCATCCGCAGTTGTGGTTTCATTCAATTCGACCACCACCGGCCGCAATCCCTCTAATTTTATTCCTTTGTTTTTAGCAGCACCAAAAATCAATGGCTGTCCTTGTTCCAGGAACAATACTTCGTCGGCTTTGGATTTTTTATCGGTAAATATTTCAAAAGCGCCATCATTAAAAATATTGCAGTTCTGATAAATTTCAAGAAAAGAAGCGCCTTTATGATGTGCCGATCTCAGCAGCATGGCCTGCAAGTGTTTGGGGTCTCTGTCCATTGTCCTCGCTACAAACGAAGCATCCGCACCAAGAGCCAGGGCTGCGGGATTGAAGGGATGGTCTATACTTCCAACGGGAGTACTTTTGGTAATTTTATTTTGCTCGCTTGTGGGCGAATATTGCCCCTTGGTTAAACCATAAATCTCATTATTGAAGAGCAAAACATTTACATCAAAATTCCGCCTGAGTAAATGAATAGTATGGTTTCCGCCAATACTTAAACAATCACCATCACCAGTTACGATCCAAATACTTAACTCCGGCCTGCTTGCTTTTAATCCGCTGGCGATAGCTGTGGCACGGCCGTGAATACTATGCATGCCGTAAGTATTCATGTAATAGGGAAAACGGCTGCTGCAACCGATACCGGAAATGATAACAAAGTTTTCTCTTGGAATACCTAACGTGGGAAATACTTTTTGCACTTGTGCCAATATAGAATAATCGCCGCATCCGGGGCACCAGCGCACTTCCTGATCGGTAGTAAAGTCTTTGGAAGTTAGTGTGGCCGGGGCGATAGCAATTTCACTCATCTTAAAAAAATTATTGCCTTCAAAGTTACTACATACTTGTGTTACAGGTATTGTAATCAATTATGAAATACGGAAAAGATGGCAGTTAGAAATAAAAGAAAGACTAAATCAGCAGCAGAGATTCTAAATTCAGGACAAATTCAGGAAGAACATCTTCACCGGATAATTTTCCCTCAAAACCTTTGATGATACCGGTACTTCCATCTTTTCTGTAAATAAATGCATGCTGAGTCTCTGGAACAATGAGCCACGCGAGTAACACTCCGTTTGCAATCCACTTCTTCATTTTTGTCTGTAATTCGCTTACTTTATCGGAAGGCGACATTAGTTCTATAACGAAATCAGGAGCTATGTATGCAAACTTCTTTTTATCTTCTGTAGAAATTGTTATCCATCTTTCATTGCTTATCCACGCTGCATCCGGGCTTTTCATTGATTTGTCCGGAAGAAAAAATCCGGCGGAAGAATCAAATACGATTCCTTTTTTGTAAGTCTTATTCCATAAGACAAGTTCAAAAATTAAAATAGAATTTTGGGCTGAAGAATTGTTTCCTACTGGTGGCATTATATAAATTTGTTGATTTTCATCCCTCTCAATTCTTGTTTTTTTATTTTGTGCACAAAAATTAAAAAACTCTTCATCACTCATATTTTTCAATGAAGGAATTTCGAGATCAATATCATAATCTGCTGTTACAATTTTTGCCATAAAAAACTTTTACCAAATTTACTCCTTTTCTTCAAGTCCCCTTTGTGTGATTTATGAAGCTGTTTGTAATTCCTCCCAATATTCTGCTGCACGCCGGGTATGCGGAATTACAATAGTGCCGCCTACAATATTGGCCACGGCAAATACTTCATACATCTGTTCCGTGGTAACACCCAACTCGTGCGATTTTCCCAGGTGATATTTGATGCAATCATCGCAGCGCAAAACCATGCTGGCCACCAGTCCCAGCATTTCCTTAGTCTTTTTATCAAGGGCTCCGTCTTCATACGTATTGGTATCCAGGTTATAAAGGCGCTTGATTACCTTATTATTTTTACTAAGAATAAGGGTATTTGTTTTTTCGCGGTATTCATTGAATTCGCTTATCAGGTCTGCCATAAAAAATATTTAAAAAATGTAAAATTATATTATTGATAAGAAGATAAAAATTACAAGCTAAAGCAAGAGAAGGCGACTGTTTTTTTTGTTTTAATTGCGGCCAATATTATTAATATCCTCTTCACTGTTTTGGTCGGGTAGTTTATTTAATTGTGCCTTAATAATAAAATAACTGGTAATGGCAAACAGCAATCCAACCAATACGATCGAAAAAAGATTGTCTTTTTCAAAGATCAAAAGCGCAACAAAGAACCCGATGATTTCAGAAACAATCCAACCGGTTATTGTATATATTTTCCAGGTGGTTGGCTTCACCCCTTTTTGGAGGGCCAGTCTTCCGATTTCCTTAGAAAGAAAGAAAAGTGCGATCAGGTCTATCATGATAATCCGTGATTTGGAATAGAAAAGATAAGTGAGAAGTAATTAAACAATATCGATATCAAAATTTACTAATTGCACAAACTGCTCTAGTCGCCCGTCAATATCCTGTTTGGTAATTTCCTTCAATCTTTGCGGACCGAATTTTTCAACACAAAAGCTTGCCAGCGCCGAGCCTACGATGATGGCGGTTTTCATGTTTTCAAAACTAATATCTTTTGTGCGGGCTATATGGCCGATAAATCCACCTGCAAAAGAATCTCCCGCACCGGTGGGGTCAAACACTTCATCCAAAGGCAACGCAGGAGCAAAAAAAACATGGTCTTCATGAAAAAGCAATGCGCCGTTTTCTCCTTTTTTTATGATCAGGAATTTGGGGCCCATTTGCAATATTTTTTTTGCGCCTTTTACCAAAGAAAATTCACCACTCAATTGTCTTGCCTCACTGTCGTTGATCATCAGCACGTCCACTTTTGTCAATACGGTTTTTAAATCTTCCAGTGCCGTTTCCATCCAGAAATTCATAGTGTCTAATACTATCAGTTTCGGCCTGGTTCTCAACTGGTCAATCACGCTCAATTGCAACCCTGGCATCACGTTGCCGAGCATTAGAAACTCAGCGCCCTGATAGGCTTCCGGCACTTTTGGGACAAAATTAGCTAGCACATTGAGGTCTGTTGCCAGCGTGTCGCGGGTGTTCATATCAAGATGATATTTCCCGCTCCAGAAAAAAGATTTGGCATCAGGAACTATTTCTACACCGGTTAGCTGTACGCCACGCTTTGTTAATTCGCTCATTTCTTCTTCAGGGAAATCATTTCCTACGATAGAGATCTGCTGAAGTGGCTGGGTTAAATGACTGGCAGCATACGCTACATACGTAGCGGAACCACCTACAATTTTATCAACTTTTCCAAAGGGAGTTTCAATAGCATCAAAAGCCATTGTGCCGAGAGTAATGATCGCCATAATTTTTTGAGGAGTTTTAAAAATTCAAATCGCTGCAAATGTAAGTGGAATGAATGAAAAGTTAAGTAGCAGATACGTTAAGCAGCAATTACTTACCCACACACCACCACATGATCTGATATTTACTTTCGCCACTTTATTCTTACAAAGGAAAACTCTTTAACTTTAACCTCCGAAAACACTTTACTATATGCTTCTTACTATTCATCCTGAAAATCCGCAACAACGGCTGATAGACCAGGTGGTGGCCTGTTTGAAAAACGGAGGAATCATTATTTATCCCACAGATACTATTTATGGCCTGGGCTGCGATATTCATCATCCTAAAGCCGTTGAGCGGATTTGCAGAATTAAAAATGTGGATCCCAAAAAAGCACAGCTTTCTTTTATTTGCCGGGATCTTAGTCATCTGAGTGATTATACCAAAAGTATTGACACGCCTTTGTACAGGACTTTAAAGAATAGCTTGCCGGGGCCTTTTACTTTCATTCTGCCGGCGAGCAAACAGGTTCCAAAAATTTTCAAAAGCAAAAAGGAAACCATTGGATTGCGTGTACCGGACAACGTTATCTGTATGTCAATCCTTGGAAGCATGGACAACCCGATTTTGAGCGCTTCCCTGCCTGGTGCCATGGTGGAAGAATATACCGATCCCGAAATAATTTATGAAACTTTCAGGAAGCAGGTGGATTTGGTGATTGATGGAGGACCGGGAGGAATTATTCCTTCAACAGTAGTTGATTGCACTACTGATGAATGGAAAGTTACCAGGGAAGGGGCTGGCGAATGGAGAGCATAAAAAACCCCCGCTCATGCGGAGGCTATTTGAAAAACCGATCCGATAAGTCTGTTTATTTCCTTTCCCTCTTATTGTGTTTTTTCTTGAAAATTTTGTGGCTGTTTTTTTTCTGTTCTTTTTTGATAATTTTCCTTTCTTGTTTAGTAACCTTGCCATCAGCCTTTGCCATCTTTACATCTTTGTGAAGCTCCTTATGATCTTCCCTTAAATTTTTGGTCTCAGCTTTAGTAAGCTCCCCACTCTTTACGCCTTGTTTTATACGCTGATGTTGACTTTGTTCACGTGGTTTGATCTGAGCGTTTGTGGTTGAAATTCCCAGTCCCAATACAATAGCGGAGATCAATAAAATTTTTGTTTTCATAAAGCTGGTTTAATTGTTTAAGATTTAATTCTCACATTTATGACAAGCAATGAAGAGCAAGGTTTAATTCAAAAAAAAATATTTACAAAACTTTTCAGTGAAAGGCTGAAGAGCAGTTATGAATTTGATGGGCGCTTTGCTCCTGGCTCCTGACTGTGAATCCGCTGATGGTATGTGCCGGGTAAATATTAAAACTTCTTCGGTGATAGCAGCATAATCCATGTACTTGTATGGCAGCACGATGTTCCCGCGTGCCATACCCTTTGTTGGTAAACCATGAATACATCGTATATTTTTCATGAAGTTTTTCCATGTACGCATCGCGGTATGTTTTGGCCAGCACACTTGCCGCTGCTATGGATGCATATATACCATCTCCTTTTACAATACAGCAATGAGGCATTTTTTTGTAAGGCTTAAAACGGTTGCCATCAATTAATAAAATATCAGGTTTGCTTTTTAGTTTATTGAGGGCAAAGTGCATGGCTTTAAAAGATGCCTGCAAAATATTAATGCGGTCTATTTCATCATTGGAAACATTTGAAACTGCATAAGCAATACTTTCTTTTTCAATAATCGGCCGCAAAAAATCACGCTGTTCTTTGGTAAGCTGCTTGGAATCGTTTAATAAAGGATGGTAAAAATCTTTTGGCAAAATAACCGCTGCGGCAAACACCGGCCCTGCAAAGCAACCGCGGCCGGCTTCGTCTAAACCAGCTTCTGTAAATTTGTTATGATAAAAAGGAAGGAGCATTTATATTTTTTTCAAAAATAACCTTACTGTTTAATTTTCGGCCTTCAACTTTTCAACACTTACTTTAAGATGATTTGAAATAAAAATGTATGCGCCTGCGGAATTAACTTTGCGCAGCAATTTAGATTTTATACCTGCTATTTTGAAAGGCTTCTGTTTATAAATTTGATACAAATAATGAAAGAGAAAATGATGAAGAAAGTGGAAGAATGTAAAGTCAATAAAAATGTGGTGCGCTGGCTATATTTTGGAGTTTTTATGTTGATGGTTCAAATTTTATTGGGCGGTATTACCAGGCTTACAGAATCCGGGCTGAGCATTACCGAATGGAAGCCGATAACAGGAGCCTTGCCCCCATTGAATATCACGGAATGGCAATTGGAATTTGATAAGTACAAGAATACAGATCAGTTCAGGTATATCCACGCAGATTTTACTTTAAGCGATTTTAAATCTATTTTTTTCTGGGAGTGGTTTCATCGTAGCTGGGCACGCCTGATGGGCCTTGTGTTTTTAATTGGCTTTTTTTATTTTTTAATTAAGAAACAATTGAAGCAACGTATGGTCATTCCTTTTATCATCCTGTTTCTTTTAGGCATCATACAAGGCGCTATCGGCTGGATAATGGTGCAAAGTGGATTAGTGCCGGAAAAAATGTTTGTCGGGCATATACAACTCGCCACTCATTTTATGGCCGCGTTACTTTTGTTGTGTTATACTTTTTGGTTTGCACTCAGTTTCTCCATTTCTTCAGAAAAAGTTATCATCAATAAATCTTTGCAAAAACTAACTCTTATTATTTTCGGGGTTCTTTTTTTTCAATTGATATATGGGGCATTCATGGCGGGACTACATGCGGCCACATCAGCTCCTACCTGGCCCACCATAAACGGGCAATGGATTCCGGACATGATGAACCGGCTATCGCCGGCATGGAAAAATATTTTTGATAATAAAATAACGGTTCAGTTTATTCATCGCGGATTGGCTTACACGCTTTTAATAATTGTAATTTTCTGGTGGTTGAAAGCAAAAAAAATAAAAGGCAGCGGCTTGTTTTATAAAATAAAATTTATTCCGGTGGCGCTAATTTTGGTACAGGTAATTTTGGGAATACTAACCGTAACGCTTTCTCCTTATGGCAATAATTTAGTTTGGTTTGGCGTTGCACATCAGTTGGTAGCCATGTTATTTTTAATGTCAATCGTTTTGATGTTGTATCTTATCAGGTCAAATAAATTATTAAACAGGAATATTTAAAAGATGATTCGCAATATCTTCCTATGAAAACATTTGCCAGGAATTTTTATTATTCATTTCCTATTCAATTATTGCTGCTTCACTTTAGAAAATCGCAGATACTATTGGGTTTCTGGCTGGTGCTCTTCTTAACACTTGCCGGAAGTTTTATGGAATTTTTTGGCGCCAATGGCTTGTTCCTCGCTCCGGAATATTTAGGAAATGTAAATGCGGCAGGCGCCGCCATTATTGGCGTGGCCGCTGGTATTTTTATAATGAGTTGGAATATTACCACATTTATTTTGCACAGCAGCAGGTTTCGATTTCTGGCCACCACTTCCAAACCGTTTTTAAAATATTGCTTAAATAATGCCATTATCCCCGTTGTTTTTTTGATCGTTTATTTTTTTGAAGCGTTGCATTATGATATCAAAAATGAATTAATTTCTTTCACTCAATTTTTGGGCATTGCCGGTGGTTTTGTAGGCGGGCTTTTTCTCCTGGTTCTTATTTCTTTCGCTTATTTTTTTACAGCAGACAGGAGAATCGTAAGAACCTTTAAACCGGGATTTGTGGAATTTGATGAAAATAAAAACATGAGTAAACCCGAAGAAAGCTCTGAAGCAATTAATTTCGAACTACCCGTTGGCTTCTATTTAAATTCTTATTTCAGATTTAAAAAAGCAAGGCCGGTCGGGCATTATAGCCAGGCTTTTTTGGATATTATTTTTAAAAGACATCACTTTTCTGCAATGTTTACCATATTGCTCGCTTTTATCTTTATGCTGTTCATTGCTTTTTTTCTGGATGAAAGAATTTTTCAGGTACCGGCCGCTGCGAGTATTCTTATCCTATTTGCAATTATGGTGGCGGTAATAGGAGCGCTCTCTTATTTCCTGGGAAGCTGGGGGTTTTTATTCATTATTTTTCTTTTTTTAGCGCTCAATACGCTTTACCAATATGATATAATAGATCCACGAAATAAGGCCTATGGAATTAATTATAGCAACAAAGACAGGCCCGAATATTCTTTACAGCATCTTAGCACTTTAAATACTCCGGATAAAATACAGGCTGATAAAAAGAATATGCTTGGAATTTTAAATCGTTGGAAAGAAAAACAAAAGGAAGAAAGACCGTTGATGGTAATCTTTAATTTTAGTGGTGGAGGATTAAGAGGCGCCAGCTTTTCAATGAATGTGTTACAGGAGTTGGATAGCGTTACCAAAGGAATGTTGATGAAAAAAACGATGCTGATGAGTGGCGCTTCCGGCGGAATGCTTACTGCCGCTTATTTTCGTGAGTTGGTAAGGCAAAAGGAAAATGGCGCTGCTATTGATCTGCGCAGCAGCGAATACCTTGATAATATTTCCGAAGATCTTTTAAACCCGGTATTTTCATCATTGATAGCCCGTGATATTATGTCTCCGGCTCAGAAATTTTCGTATAGGCATCAACGTTATGTTAAGGACAGGGGATACGCTTTTGAAGAAAAATTAAATAAAAATACGGGAGGGGTATTGGACAAAAGCATCGGGTTTTACAAGAAGGCGGAAAGCGATGCCGCTATTCCACTGATGATTTTAAATTCTGTGGTAACAAGAGATCTTAAAAAGATGATGATTTGTACGCAGCCGCTGAGCTTTATGATGCAGGGAGAATACAAAGACAGCGCTTCGCAGAGGGTGGGCCCGGATGCTATTGATTTTGGGGCTATGTTTAAGAATGATGGCCCAATGAATTTGCGAATGCTTACCGCGTTGCGGATGAATGCCACTTACCCGTATGTGTTACCTGCCGTGTGGCTTCCTTCCAGGCCCGTAATTGATGTGATGGATGCCGGGCTGAGAGATAATAACGGCCAGGAAACCACGCTTCGTTTTTTAAATGTTTTTAAAGACTGGATCAATGAAAATACCCGTGGCGTATTAATCATACAGGTTCGTTCCAGGCAGAAAGGCAGTTGGAATTCGGATTATAAGAGCGGAGGTATTTCTGAGATGGTAACGCGTCCCTTTACCATGCTGCAAACCAATTGGTTTATGTTACAGGACTATTTCCAGGATGATGAAATTACCTATGCGCAAAGCTTTTTGGACAGCCCTCTTCATCGGGTGGCTTTTATGTATATTCCGGAAAAGGAACAAAGCGGGGCCACTCTCAATTTTCATTTAACGGCAAATGAAAAAAAAGAAGTGAGATCTTCTTTAAAAAGGCAGAATAATGTGGAAGCTTTTGAGCAGGTAAAATCAATTTTACAGGCCAGGTAAAATAGAGTTTACAATACGATAATGTGCTGTAATGGAACCGGATAATTCAAAAAAATAAAAAGAGAGAATTACTTTCACAATTCTCTCTTTTACACTAATGATCTGGATCTTAGTTGGCTTTCACAATACCCATTTTCGCTTCAATGGAAAGCGTAGCATGCGGTACCGCTCTTAATCTTGCCTTATCAATTAATTTTCCGGTAACACGGCAAATGCCATACGTTTTATTTTCAATGCGCATCATCGCTTTTTCAAGATGATCAATAAAAGTAATTTGCCTGCTGGCCATTTGGCTTAACTGTTCTCTTTCCATGCTCAGACCGCCGTCTTCCATTGTCATGTAACGGTTATCAGCATCATCGCCTCCCATTTGGTCTTTGCGGGTGATCAGGCCTTGCAAATACCCTAATTCTTTTTTTGCAGTTTCCAGTTTTCTTGAAATTAAATCTCTGAATTCAACTAATTCACTATCGCTATAGCGCATGGTAGGCCCGTTATATTCTTCAGGCGTCTGATCAAGTACCGACTTCACAAACTCAGGTTCGTATTTTCTTGACTTTTCTGTATGGGTTTTTGGCATAACAAAAGGTTTCTCAGATTTCTTAGGTTCCTGCTTGTTTGCTTTCATCTTTGAAAGTGCTTTTTTCAATTCTGCTTTGTGGCTGATAATTGTTTCTGGTTCAGCAGCAACTTTTTCCACTGGTTTTTGCTTAGCGGATTTTGCTGTAGTATGTTTTATTATAGATTCGTTTGTTTTTTTCAGGGCAATCTTTTTAACCGGAACCGCCGGCTTTTTAACTGCTGCTTTCTTTGGTGTGGCCAATTTTTTAGGTACTGCTTTTATAGCGCCGGTCTTAGCAGTTTTTTTAACCGGCGAATGTTTTATAATAGGTTTAAGAGCTTTCCCGCCTTTGCTCAATTTCGGTGCCGCTTTTTTAATCGGTGCTTTTTTGGCGATTTTTTTTGATGAAGCAGACTTTGTATTCAAGGGTTTTTTTACAATAATCTTTTTCGCAAGAGCTTTTTTAGCAGTTACCGGTTTCGTAGTTGCTTTCTTAACCGCTACTTTTACTGCTGCTTTTTTAGCAATCACTTTTTTTATCGGTGCTTTCTTAGCGCTTACAACTGTTTTCTTTACAGGAATAGGCTTCTTAGTCGTCACTTTTTTTACAGGAGATGCTTTTTTAGTAGCTGTTTTTGATTTAGGCTTTTGCACAATAGCAATTGCTTTTTTTTTCGGTGTAGCCATACTTTATTATCTTTTTTTGACTTTGACTGTTAAAGTGTCATTGTTTACATCAATAGTGGTTCCGTTTGAAATATCCGATAAAAATTCAATTTTATCTGCCAAAATTTCGGCGCAAATATACTCATTAAATTCTGTAACTATATCTTTTACACGCTCATTCTCTTCTACTATTAGCAGTATTTTATCAGTTAATTCAAAGTTACTTTCTTTGCGTATATTTTGAATTCTGTTTATAAATTCCCTGGCAAATCCCTCATCTTTAAGCTGCGGGGTAAGGATGAGGTCCAGAGCGACCGTTAAACTGCCTTTTACCGCTACTTCAAAACCAGGTATTTCATTGGTACTCACCTCAATATCTTCAGAAGTTACATAAATAGCAGGCTCATTTTTAGCAGCAAAATCCGGATTCATCAAAAAATTACCTTCTACGATTTCATTTATCTGGGTATCCTCCAGACTGCTGATCTTTTCGGCTGCCCATTTCATTTTGGCGCCTAATCGTTTGCCCAGCGTTTTATAATTGGCTTTAGCTTTTTTCTTAATAAAATTATTATTTGCCGGCAGCAACTCTACTTCCTTAATATTGGTTTCCGACTTAATGATATTTTGTATCATCTTTATTTTTTGTTCAAAATCAATTCCTGAAGAAGGGATAATTACTTTCTGAAGCGGCTGCCTTACTTTTATATTCACTTTTTTGCGCAGCGATAAAATAAGGGAAGAAATATCCTGCGCCAGTGTCATTCTTTCCTCGAGACTTTTATCCATTACTTGTTCATTAGCTTTCGGAAAATCAGATAAATGTATGGAATCCACTGCAATTTTACCGGTAACAGAGTTTAAATTCAGGAATAGCCAATCTGCAAAAAACGGCGCAATGGGCGCCATAACCCCACTGACTACTTCAAGGCATTCGTATAAAGTCTGGTAGGCGGAAATTTTATCTTTTACATCATTGGCATCATACTGACCATCGCTTTTTTTTCGGGCAGGTTTCCAAAAGCGGCGGCGGCAAAGCCTTACATACCAATTACTTAATTGTTCTTCTACAAAATTTTCAATTGCTCTTCCTGCCTGTGTGGGCTCATAATCGTCCAGGCTTATGGTAACCTCTTTTATCAATGAATTCAGTTTGGAAAGGATCCACTGATCCATTTCCGGACGTTCTTTTACAGGAACTATGGCTTCTTCAAAAGAAAAACCATCCACGTTGGCATATAGCGCAAAAAACTGGTAAGTATTATAAAGCGTTCCGAAAAACTTGCGTTGCACTTCTTTAATTCCTTCTGTATCAAATTTTAAACTGTCCCACGGCGAAGCATTCGTTATTAAATACCACCTTGTGGCATCGGGGCCAAATGTTTGCAGGGTTTCAAAAGGGTCTATTACGTTTCCGACGCGCTTACTCATTTTATTGCCCTTTTTATCCAAAACCAATCCATTGCTTACCACGGTTTTATAGGCAACGCTGTCGAACAATAAAACGCCAAGGGCGTGCAAAGTATAAAACCAGCCACGCGTTTGATCTACACCTTCGGCAATGAAATCGGCGGGGAAAGCTTTTTTGAATTCTTCTTTGTTTTCGAACGGGAAATGCCATTGCGCATAAGGCATAGCACCACTGTCAAACCATACATCTATTAAATCCGGCACCCTTTTCATTTGTTTTCCTTTTGGCGAAACCAAAATAATTTCATCCACATAAGGTTTGTGCAGGTCGGAAGTAATTTTTTCAATGTATTCTTCTGTTTCTTTTTCACTTTTTGCAGAAATAGGAATTGACATCAGGCCTTCCTTTATGGATTTTCTTATTTCATCTTTTAATTCCGCTATGGAGCCAATACATTTTTCCTCATCCTCTTCTTCCGTGCGCCATATGGGCAAGGGGGTTCCCCAAAACCGGCTCCGGCTTAGGTTCCAGTCCACCATGTTTTCCAACCAGTTACCAAATCTTCCCGTGCCGGTGGATGCCGGTTTCCAGTTAATGGTTTTATTCAGTTCAATCATCCTTTCTTTTACAGCGGTTGTTTTTATAAACCAGGCATCCAAGGGATAGTAAATAACGGGCTTATCGGTGCGCCAGCAGTGCGGATAACTATGTTCAAATTTTTCAACTTTAAAAGCGCGGTTTTCCTTTTTCAGCTTTACAGAAATATCCACATTTACATCTTCATAATGCAAATCATCTTTATAATTTTTTACAAAACGGCCGCTGAATTCTCCCACTCCATCTACAAATTTCCCTTCCTTATCTACCAGCGTCAGTATGCCAAGATTGTTTTTTTGCCCCGCCCTGAAATCATCTGCACCAAAGGCAGGTGCTGTGTGAACGATACCGGTTCCATCTTCAGTAGTTACAAAATCACCCGTAATTATTTTAAAGGGATTGGCATCAGGCGTTATTTCCCGAATTTTTTGAAGGGTATTGGCTTCGGATGGCAGTAGTTGTTCATAAAAAATACCTTCAAGGCTTTTACCTTTAAATTCTTCCAAAATGCGCCACGGAATTGCCTTATCGCCTTCTTTATAATTATCGAAATCTAAATTCTCATTTTCAGGTTTGAAATAATTTTGGGATAAAGATTTGGCAAGCACCACATTTATAGGCAGATGTGTATAGGGATTAAAAGTTTTTACCAATAGGTAATCAATATTGGCGCCAACAGTTAAGCCCAGGTTTGACGGAAGCGTCCATGGCGTGGTGGTCCAGGCCAGGAAGAAAACCTCATCCAATTTGGAAGAGGAAAATAGAATTTGACTTTTTTCATTCTTTACGGCCCTGAACATAGCAATAACACTAGTGTCTTTTACGTCCTTATAAGTTCCGGGCTGGTTCAGTTCATGAGAGCTAAGGCCGGTACCCGCTGCAGGCGAATAAGGCTGAATGCTGACACTTTGATATAAAAAACCCTTTTGGTACAATTCTTTAAGGCACCACCAGAGTGTTTCAATATACTCATTTTTAAAAGTGATATATGGGTTTTTCAGGTCCACCCAGTATCCCATTTTTTTTGTTATATCATCCCATTTATCTTTATACTTCAACACTTCTCTTCTGCAGATCGTGTTATATTCTTCCACAGATATTTTGTGGCCAATGTCTTCTTTAGTAATACCCAGCATTTTTTCCACGCCCAGTTCCACCGGCAGCCCATGAGTGTCCCAGCCGCCTTTGCGCTTTACCTGGAACCCCTGCATGGTTTTATAACGGCAAACCAGATCCTTTAATGTTCTTGAAATTACGTGATGAATACCTGGCATACCATTGGCGCTTGGTGGCCCTTCATAAAAAACAAAAGGGACGCTTCCCTCTCTGGTAGAAATACTTTTCTCAAAAGCGCTTTCTTTTTCCCATAATGCAAGAACCTCGTTTCCGATTTCGGTAAGGTTTAACTGCTTGTATTCACGATATTTTTGCTTCATTTTACAATCCTTCAATCAAAATAAAAAAGGATGCAAAGTTACTGATTTTACAGGGCAAAAAAGTCCGATGTAAATTTAAAATGAAAGGGATTTTAGTGCATCAAGTGTATAGTCCAGGTCTTCTTTGCTCAATGCATTGCTCAGAAACCAGCTTTCATAGGCCGATGGGGGAAGATAAATTCCGTGTTCAAGCATGTGATGAAAAAATTTATTAAAAGAAGGGATATCAGCCTTTGAGGCAGTATCAAAATCAACTACATCATGGCTGCAAAAGTGAAGACTCATCATACTTCCCATCCTGTTAATGCGGTGGGGAATTTTTTTATATTCTAAAATTTCATGCATGCCTTTTTCCAGGTACGAGCCTTTTTCATCAAGCTCTGCATAAATGGATGGATTGTTTTTTAATTCATTCAACATGGTAAATCCGGCTATCATGGCTATGGGATTTCCGCTCAGAGTACCGGCCTGGTACACGTTTCCCAGCGGAGCAATATGTTGCATGATGTCTTTTTTGCCAGCAAAAGCGCCTACGGGTAAGCCACCACCAATTACTTTTCCATAAGTAACCAGGTCTGCATTGATGTTTAGTTTTTCCTGGGCACCGCCTTTTGCCAAACGAAAACCGGTCATTACTTCATCTAAAATAAATACTATCTTTTCCTCATCGCACAGCTTTCGCAATCCCTCTAAAAACCCAGGCTGCGGAAGAATACATCCCATATTGCCACCAACAGGCTCAATAATAATTGCCGCTATGGCTCCTTTATTTTCTTGTATTAATTTTTCTACCGCAGGCAAATCATTGTAAGGAGCAGTGAGCGTATCATTGGCCACACCGGAGGTTACACCGGGAATCGTTTGAATATTTAAGGTAGCGACCCCACTTCCTGCTTTTACTAAAAAACAATCCGCATGCCCATGGTAGCATCCGTCAAATTTGATGATTTTATTGTTGCCGGTATATCCTCTTGCTAATCTCACAGCGCTCATGCAGGCTTCTGTACCGCTACTCACCATGCGTATGAGATCAATATTAGGCGCCATACTTTTTATGAGTTCCGCCATTTCAGTTTCTAATTGCGTGGGGGCGCCAAAGGAAGTGGAATCCAACACTTTTTCACGGATCGCATTTACCACCGGCTCATATGCATGTCCGAGAATCATGGGTCCCCAGGAATTAATATAGTCAACATATTTATTCCCATCTTCATCAAACAAATAAGCACCTTTTGCGGACCTTATAAATAAATGAGTGCCGCCGACACTTTTAAAAGCCCGTACAGGTGAATTTACACCACCGGGAATAGATTGTTGGGCGCGGGAAAATAAGGATTTGCTTTTATCAACATTCATGAATTGAAATTTATTTTGTTCTTCGGATAGGATGAAAACGGTAATTTTTTTAATGGTTTTCATCAAAGAAGGGCTATCATAATTTCTGCTTTTGAAAAGACCGGAGGATTAACCCATTCATTATAAGATTAAGATGTCTTACGGAATTCATCATGATTGACCCTGCCTGTAAACGTTCGGGCAGCCATTCACGATAACAGTTTCACCGCATCTTTCGCGAAATAAGTGGCGATCAAATCAGCCCCGGCCCTCTTCAGGGAAGTGAGGCTTTCAATAATGGCTTTGTCCTCATTGACCCATCCCATTTTTGCTGCCGCCTTTATCATCGCATATTCTCCACTCACATGGTAGGTACTAACGGGGATGCTTACCCGGTTTCTTACCTCACGAATAATATCGAGATTTAGCATGGCAGGTTTCACCATCACTATATCGGCTCCTTCTTGTTCATCCATGAGCGCTTCTTTTACGGCTTCTATCCGATTTGCAAAATCCATTTGGTAGGTTTTTTTATCACCAAAGCCCGGCGTGGAATCCAGGGCATCTCTGAAAGGGCCATAAAAGCAGGAAGCATATTTAGCGCTGTAAGCCATAATGCCGGTTTTGGTAAAATTGTTTTGTTCAAATGCTTCACGAATCGCTCCGATACGACCATCCATCATATCACTGGGTGCTACAAAATCGGCACCGGCCTTTGCATGGCTCAAGCTCATTTTTACCAGGGCTTCTACGGTGGGATCATTTACTATTTCACCATTTTCCACTATGCCGTCGTGCCCATAAGACGAATAAGGATCAAGCGCTACGTCTGTCATTACCAGCATTTCCGGCAATGCATTTTTAATAGCCTTAATACTTCGATGCATCAATCCATCCTCATTCCAGGATTCTTTTCCGGTATTATCTTTTAACTCATCCGGGGCTTTTATAAACAACAGTACGCTCTTAATGCCGAGGCTCCATAGCTCCTTTATTTCTTTTAAGGTGCCATCAATCGAACGCCGGTAATATCCCGGCATGGATGGAATTTCATACACCACATTTTCTCCCTCATCAATAAACAGCGGCGCTATTAAATCATTGGGAGTTAATGTGGTTTCTGCAACCAGGCTTCTGATTGCAGGTGATTGACGAAGGATTCTGCTTCTTCTTTGTAAGTACATATTTTAAAAGTTTAAGTAAAATTAAAATGGTTTCATCAGGCATTAATCCAATCTTTTGGATGCAAACACGCCTGCATTAGTTTATCTTCTTCACTCCCCTCCATGGGCTGGTAATCATATTCAAATCTTGCAGTTGGCGGCAGACTCATCAGAATACTTTCTGTTCGCCCGTTTGTTTTTAAACCGAATAAAGTACCCCGGTCGTGAATTAAATTAAACTCAACATAGCGGCCTCTTCTTATTTCCTGCCAGCGCTTATGCTGTTCATTATAGTCTATTTTTTTTCTCTTTTCCACAACAGGTAAATAAGCGCTGAAGAATGCATCACCGCAAGCTTTACCAAAGTTTACCCAAAAGATTACATCCTGGTTTTCTGTTGCTCTTTGATAGTCATAAAAAATACCGCCTATTCCCCTGCGCTCATTTCTTCTGTGATAATTGACAAAATAATTATCACAATCTTTTTTGAATAAGGGATAAAAAGAAGGATCAAATTCATCACACACTCTTTTATAAGCCTTATGAAAATGAATAGCATCTTCTTCAAACAAATAATAAGGTGTAAGATCGGTGCCTCCTCCAAACCAGCGATCCATTACTTCCTCATTTTCATTGTACAACTCAAACATCCTGTAATTGCAATGAACTGTTGGAACAAAAGGATTTACAGGATGCACCACCAAACTCAAACCGCAGGCAAACCACTTTGATCCGTTAATTTTTAGTTGTGTTTTCATTTCATTCGTTACGCTTCCAAAAACAACAGAAGTGTTTACGCCTCCTTTTTCAAAAACATTTCCGTTGGCGATCACTCTTGTTTTGCCACCACCACCTTCCTCTCTTTTCCATACATCTTCTATAAACACCGCCCCTCCATCCACCTTTTCCAGGGCAATGCAGATGCGGTTTTGAAGGCCTTCAATATATTCTATCCAATTCTCTTTAATACTCATTTCAACAAATTTATTCGCCCCGTTCGTAAACGTTCGGGCAGGCATTGTCAATTCTCTATTTAAGACTGATATTCCTTTACTGCATCTACAAAAGCCTTTGCATTTTCGACGGGAATATTTGGTGTAATACCGTGGCCCAAATTAGCAATGTAGCCCTGTACGCCAAACGCGTCTATCATTTCTTTCACTGCTTTTTTAATTTCAGGAACCGACAATAATAATTTAGCGGGATCAAAATTTCCCTGTAATGTAATTTTATTTCCCGTTAAATCTCTTGCTACTTCCGGTGAAATGCACCAATCCAAACCAAGCGCTGAAGCACCACTTTCACTCAGTTCTTTTAATGCATACCAGCTACCTTTTGGAAATAAAATAACAGGAGCCAGATCTTTCAGCGCTTCTGCAATCTGAATTAAATAGGGCTGCGCAAAAAGCTTAAAATCAGCGGGGCTTAAGCAACCGCTCCAGCTATCGAAAACCTGCAATACGTCTGCGCCGGATCTTGCCTGCGCTTTTAAATAACTAATGGTCGTTTCGGTAATTTTTTGCAACAATTGATGAGCCAGACCTGGTTGAGCAAAACAAAATTGCTTTGCTTTTTCCCAGGTCTTACTTCCCTTGCCCTCCACCATATAACAAAGGATGGTAAAGGGCGCGCCGGCAAAGCCTATCAAAGGAACACGGCCATTTAACTCCTGCTTTGTAAGAGATAAAGCTTTTGTTACATAGCTCAATTTTTCTTCAGCACCTTCTGTAATTAACGCATCAATATCTTTTTGATCTTTAATCACATGGGGTAATGATGGGCCTTTGCCTTCTTCCATTAAAACCTGTATTCCCATTGCTTGTGGTATCACCAAAATATCTGAGAAAATAATCGCGGCATCTACGCCTATTTTTTCAACCGGCTGCAAGGTTATTTCAGTAGCCAGTTCAGGGGTTTGCACTCTCGTAAAAAAATCATACTTCTTTCTTAGCTCCATGTACTCCGGAAGATATCTTCCTGCCTGCCGCATCATCCAAACCGGTGGCCGCTCTACTTTTTCCCTTCTCAGCGCTTTTAATAATAAATCATTCTTTAATGGTTGCATTCAAAAGATTTTGTTTTTCTTAAAATGGCTAATGGCCATGTTTACCAAATTTTCTTTACCGGGAATTTCAGCAATAATAAGGTGTTCCTGTGTAAAAGATTTTATCGCGCTGGCAGTGGTGGTGCCAATTGCAAAGATCTGTGTCTTATGGGTAATAGTATTTTTTGA
>JBDSOE010000249.1:0-7601 GCA_039915005.1 Ginsengibacter sp. | reverse complement strand
AAACGCAGGTAAACACTCAGTTGTCCACGATGGTGATAAATATGATTGAACGCAAAACTTCTGATAGCAACTATTTTTGGCAACTGGTAAAGTACCTGGTCATTGCGGCTCACAGTCCATGTGCTTTTAAATAATTCGTCGGATGTTGCAGCAGTAAGCGCCTGCTCTGCTTCGTTTAACTTCTTGGTTAATTGCTCTAAAATAGCTTCTGTAGTTTCCTTCTTTTCGTTGCTTTCTAATGAGGCAAAGTTGAATCCCTCTGCATTGATGATGCGGCTAATCCAAACCGGCAGGTTGGCAATATGAGTGGCCAGGGCACCTATCGTCATTGATTTTTCGTGTGGCCGCCAGTCGAGTTTTTCGGTAGGTATTCTTTCAATTATTTTCCGGGTGTTGGCACTTTCATTTTTCAATTCGCCAAGTAGTGCTGTATTAATTGCCATAAATTTTTTTGCGCAAATTTATAAAGAAAATGGTACGCCTGATTAAAGTAGTAAGTCTTTCACTTGCCGGGCAAAGTGATATATCATCAAACTTTCGCCATCTGCTTTTCAATATTTTCACCTGCAAACAATCCAATAAATACCGACGGAAGATTTTCAAATCCCGCAACCAGGTTCTCCTTATATTTTAATTTGCTTTCCTGATACCATTCTGCAAGTTTCATTTTGGCCTCGCCAAATTCATCTTTAAAATGGAAAGCCACTAGGCCTTCTTTGCAGGCACTTTTATTAACAACTTAGGTTGCGGAAGATGGTCTAGCGAAGGCGCTGCTTCAGATATTATGGAGGCTTTTTTAAAAGTGGCCTGTGAATATTTTCAGAACCATTAAACAATAAATACAGGATGATGAAAAATAAAAAGGCAGGCTTTCGGAATACAACCTGCTTTTTTAATACGCTTTAAATCAAAGTAAAATTGAAAAATAATTGTACCTCATTTATAATTCTTTTAACTCACCCACCAACTTCGTGATAGCTGCTTTGGCATCGCCAAAGAGCATAAGACAATTAGGATATCCGAAAAGTTCGTTCTCAATACCTGCATACCCGGCGTTCATACTTCTTTTACAAACAATTACCGTCCGGGCCTTATCTACATTTAAAACCGGCATACCATAAATGGGACTTTGAGGATTGGTATGTGCTGCAGGATTTACTACATCATTGGCTCCAATGATCAGCGCAATATCTGTATTGGCAAACTCATCATTAATATCATCCATCTCTACTAATTTCTCATAGGGAATTTTAGCTTCCGCCAGCAACACATTCATGTGTCCGGGCATACGGCCGGCTACGGGATGTATAGCAAATTTTACAGAGATATTTTTCTTTTCCAAAAGATCCGCCAGTTCATGCACTATGTGCTGCGCCTGCGCCACCGCCATACCATATCCCGGCACTATAATAACTGAAGAGGCTGAATCAAACAAGAGGGCTCCTTCTTCTACATCTATTTCTTTGATAACCATATTCTGGCCCGTACCTGAATCGGTGCCTGCCTTCTGGCCAAATCCTCCCAGCAATACACTGGTTAATGAACGGTTCATTGCCTTGCACATGATCTGTGTAAGAATGATACCCGAAGTGCCTACTAAGGCTCCCGCAATAATCAGTACCTGGTTGTTAAGTACAAAACCCGTAGCACACGCCGCAATGCCGGAATAAGAGTTGAGAAGGGATATTACTACCGGCATATCCGCCCCTCCAATCGGTATTACCGTAAGAATTCCCAACACCAGGCTGAGTATTAAAACACTGGTCATCCACCAGGTCATATCTGCATCGGCTACTGCCATAACAGATATTGCCAGCATTGCCAGAAATAAGACGGCATTTAACGGATGTTGCCCGGTAAAATTGATGGCACGTCCGCTAATAATCCCCCGCAGCTTTCCAAATGCCACCATAGAACCTGTAAAAGTAACTGCCCCGATAATCACACTCAATGACACTGATATAAGTACCACCGCATCTAAGGATAAAACAGTATCATTATGGACATGCCGCCAATATTCGGATAAGGCAACGAGTACAGAAGCAGCGCCACCAAAGCCATTTAGGAGGGCGACCATTTCTGGCATTTGTGTCATCTTAGCCTTACGGGCGGCTATGGCGCCAACCAGTGAGCCGGCAAGAATAGTTACAAATATTGCAGTAAAACTAAGTATCTGCTGATCAAGCAGGGTTACCAATATAGCAATCAGCATGGCCACCGCGCTCCACGCATTTCCTTTGCGGGCAGTGGATACTTTGCCAAGCATTTTTATGCCCATGATAAAAATTACTGAGGCAATCAGGTAGGCAATTTTAATCAGTATGTCCTGGTTCATTCCTTATTTTTTGCTTTGCTTTTAAACATCTTCAACATTTTGTCGGTAACCATATATCCCCCAACTACGTTCAGGGTGGCGAGGAATAAAGCAGCCACGCCCAATATTTTACTTACAGACCCAAAGTCCTGGCCTGCGGCAACAATAGCGCCCACGATGGTAATGCCCGAAATGGCATTGGATCCCGACATTAGGGGTGTATGTAAGGTAGGGGGCACTTTTGAAATCAATTCAAACCCTACAAAACTGGCCAGCACTAATACGTAGAGCAGTACTATCAAATTTTCTACATTCATGATTTAAGTTTATTTAAAATTTCCCGTGTAAACGGGTGAATCAGTTCACCCCGATGAGTAATCAGGCAGCCTTTGGTAATATCTTCTTCCATATCCCATTTAAATTCTTCCTTACCGGCAAGGTGCAATAACAGGGTACTGATATTTTTAGCATATAGTTCACTGGCATTCATAGAAACGAGGGAAGGAAGATTCGATTCCCCAATAATGATTACACCATGTTTCACCACGGTTTTATTAAATTCACTTAGCGTACAATTGCCACCGCTTTCTACCGCCATGTCCACAATCACCGAGCCGGGCTTCATGCTTTTGACCATTTCTTCATTCACCAATACCGGGGCCTTTTTGCCGATCACCAACGCTGTAGTTATTACAATGTCAGCATCTGCAATATGCTTACTAATTAGTTCTTTTTGTTTTTGCAAATATTCGGGTGACACTTCCTTTGCATATCCTCCTTCAGTCTGAACTCCTGCTGCATCCACTTCTAAAAAGCGGCCACCTAAGGATTCTACCTGCTCTTTGGTTTCGGGACGAACATCCGTTACTTCCACCACCGCACCTAATCTTTTAGCCGTAGCCACAGCCTGTAATCCGGCAACTCCTGCTCCAAATATCAACACCCTTGCCGGAGTAATGGTACCGGCTGCTGTCATCATTAAAGGGAATATTTTATTCAGGGCATCGGCTCCCAGAATTACTGCCTTGTACCCCGCCAGGTTGGCCTGCGAACTTAGCGCATCCATTTTCTGGGCACGCGAAATGCGCGGTACAGCGTCCATGGCAAAAGCAGAAATCTTCTTTGCAATCAATGCTTTAACAAGTTCGGGATTAGTATAAGCATATAAAAAAGAAAGGGTAGCGGCTCCTTCTTTTAAATGCTGAACTTCTGCCACTTCTGGCGAATTTACCTTTAAAAGAATGTCAGCATCACTTAATAATGCAGCTTTATCTGCGACGATAACTGCACCCGCCTTTTCGTATAACGAATCATGGATACCTGAAGCAGCCCCCGCTTCTATACTACATTGAAAGCCCGCTTTAATAAGCGATTTGACTACATCCGGAGTAAGTGCTACTCTATTTTCATGTGGCTTACATTCTCTAACAACTGCTATCTTCAAGTAAATATCTTTATTACGTTAATAATACGTTTTGATTAAAATAATGAGTTTATTGTGATATCACCAAATCAGATCTGAGTAAAGTATAATCTTTTTGAAATAATCAAAAAAATCGTGGTCTCCTATGAATGAAAACTACTTTCTTCTCCCAAATTCATCCGCCAGGCTGTTCAACATTGAGGATGAGATTGTTTTGCTTCCTTCATCTATGATGATGCGAAAACGAAAAGTAACCGATTCCCCTTTTTTTAATTGCAGATTCTTTGCGCTTTTGCCATTAGTAAACACCCTTTCTCCAAGCGGATTAGCTGCGAACAAACCATAGCCCCGTGCGTGCCAGAATGTAGGAAAGTTAGGGTTTTCAGGATGGTCAATAATGGTAACGCTGATAGAATCATTTCCCATTTTACCATATACTTTACACCACCTTGCCCGGGTACTCCAGGCATCATCACCTTCTTTGCCTTCGCTGGTGAAGTAGTTCCCCGTAGGGATCTTGTCATTTCCTCCTTTTACAACAGTTACATTGCCTTTGTCATCTTTAAACTGCTGGTCCTTGTCTGTCGGCATCTGTAAGGCATGAGCCAGTCTTATGCCCAGCATTCCATCTTTGGCATCGGTAAAAAGAACGGTGGTATCTGCTTTTAAAATCGTTATCCTGTCTATAATGCGACGATGCCTGTTGCCGCTAAATTCCAGGCGGGTATTTTCTTGGAGTAATACTTTTTTTTGCTGATTGGTCCAGTTAGCATGGTAAGAAAGTACGCCTTTTGCACCGCCGGAGGTTTCGATTATTTTATCGGTCCTGATCCATCCGTATAAATGTTTTTTTTCTTTAGGGATAGCGAATGAATTATTCCAAAAGTCCAGGCCGTTTACATTTTCAAAATTGAACCATATCCCAAGGTGGTGCGGATGATCGGTAGGGTCATTCGGCTGGGTATTTAAAGGAAAGCCCCTGGTAACAACTGTTCCGTTGGCTGCGTGTACCGGGTACAATACCGGTTTTTCTAAATTATCAGGATACAAAAAAGAAGTAAATAATTTGTCTCCGATAAAAATATTGATCTTATTCTCAGTTGCTGATTTTACAACTTTTACTTTCTCATTTTTTTGAGCAAAGGACACGGATACAAAAGCCGTTGCCAGCATACTGAGTGTAACATACTGTAGCAGGTTCTTCATAATAATTTTTTTGTGTGACTAAAAAGTTTCCTTTATGTTTTTGAAAGGATTTATGAAAAACCTCAGAGAATTTTATAACCTGTGAGGCTCATATTGCCATTAACTAACGGTAATCAATACACGAAATTTTACTACCTGTCTCTGAAATGTATTTTCATCATTCTTTTATAAATCCATTTAATACTTAAATACTTTACCGCCCACCATCACTTCCTGGGTTCTCTCATCAAAAGTAGCTTTCATGCCTGTATGCGAGGCAGCGGTGGTCATAATGTTCGCAATGGAATGGCTGTAACCTGCTTCTACCGGAGCATGTGGTTCTTTGCGGCTGCGCACGCATTCCATCCAGTTGCGTACATGATTGGATGTAAGCCTGTCGCCGCCCGTGTCTGCAGAAGCCACTACTTTTTCTTCGCTTGACAAACTAAGTTCCGGTAATAAATTGGGTTGCATATTCATGGCATCGGCAAATCTTTTTGTCAATCCGCCTGTTGGAGAAACCATGTTGGTATTTAAATTTAATTCGCCTCCGTTAGAATAATAAATTTCTGCGGGATGTTCATCTCCATTGCCCATGCGTGATGCAAAGGTTACCTGGAAACCGGTTGCGGGATCATCTGCGGGGCCATAATCAAAAACCGCGGTGATGGTATCCCAATTGGTTCTTCCATCTTTCCAGGTATAAATGCCGCCGTTGGCAACCACGCTACGCGGATGTTTCAGCCCGCTGAACCAATGTACTGTATCTATCTGGTGGCTCATCCATTGGCCCGGAAGGCCTGATGAGTAAGGCCAGAATAAGCGATACTCTAAATATTTTCGGGGATCATAATTATCTGCCGGCCTGTTCATTAAAAATCTTTTCCAGTCAATATCTTCTTCCCTTAATTGCGATACGAGGTCAGGCCTGCGCCAGCGCCCCGGCTGGTTTACATTCCACGTTAGTTCTACCATTTTTATGGGGCCAAATTTCCCTGAGCGAATAAATTCATTGGCAGCATGGTAATTGGCACCGCTTCTTCTTTGCGATCCTATCTGCACAATTTTACCTGATGCTTTGATGGCTTTAAAAGCGGCGCGATTGTCTTCCATGGTTTCGGCAAATGGCTTTTCCACATAAGCATCGCATCCTGCCTTCACGGCTTCTATTGCATGCAAGGCATGTTGAAAATCGGCCGTGCTAATGAATACCGCATCCACTAATTTTTTGCTGTACATTTCTTCATTGTTGCGACAGGCGATAATATCGTGTTGCATCTTTTCTTTCCACATGGCTGCGCCGGTTTCTCTCCTCTTGTTCCAGATATCAGATACAGCAACCACATCAAAATTTAATTCTTTATAATGATTCATAAAGCTGGGCATGTGCGAACTCCGGTGTCTGTCGGAAAAGCCTACTACGCCTACTCTTACCCGATCATTGGCACCCATAATATTACGGTAGCTTTTGGCGCTGAAGGCAGAAGTGCCCAGGTAAACGCCTGCTGTGGTGAGGGCTGTTTTTTTAATAAAATCACGTCTGGTTTGTGGCATGTTGAATGGTTTAGAAGTTAAAAAAATAAGATCGTTTTTTTAATGGTTGCTTGGTTATTCTTTTTGACCCAATTATTGCCGACGTTGTTACTTTCCAGTTTCGCATATAACGGGGAAGGATAAACGCAGTTTAAAAAATTATTTACTGGCATCTTTTTTTATGCAAATGAGTGCTGCAATAATTTTGCAGTGTGGATGAATTATTTCAATTCCCTGATCTTTATACTTCTGAATGAAACGGCATCTCCATGGTCCTGCAAAAGAATATGGCCTGCGGGTGCCATACCGAAGTTGGGCCAATCTTTATATTTGCTTATTGCAACCAGGTCCATAAACTCCTTAGAGCCGCGATTGTATTCCAATATTTTCATCCCATTTAAAAAGTGTTCTACGTGATTATTCGGATAAACTTTTATGATGCCTTCATTCCATTCCCCTATCTTTTTTATAAACCTTGGCGTTTTAGTGGAAGCGATCAGGTCGTAAAGTGAGCCCAACGTCCTGTTACCCTCTCTGCCCAATTTGGCGTCAGGATGTCTTTCATCATCGAGTATCTGGTATTCCAGGCCAATAGCCGATCCTTTATTTCCTTCCGACTCAGTAACAAAATATTTCACGCCGCTGTTGGCGCCTTCGGTCAGTTTGAAATCGAATTTCAGTTCAAAAGCGCTGTATTGTTTCTGAGTTACAATATCGCCGCCATTAGCAGACTCGGCCCCACCTGACTTTTGAACGCTAAGCACCCCGTCACTAATTGTCCAGCCTTTTTCGGGGAAATGAGTTTTGTAAGCTCCTCTCCAGCCCTTGGTTGTTTTTCCATCAAATAAAAGAACATACCCATTGGCTTTTTCCTGTGCCGATAAATTATTGGGAATGGTATTGACTACAAAAATATTATCCAGCGGTGAAGCGATAAGATTGTTGGTCTGAATCAGGATATTGCGCCAGCGTATCTGTTTCCCGGCCTTTTCGTTATTGCCGATGGCATGTACCTGAAGGGCGATAAAACCACTTGGCGTTTCAGCATCTACCAGGTTAGCTGTTGGGATTCCATTGATCCAAGTTCTCATGGTATTTCCAATACACTCAATGCGATATTTATTCCATTGATTATTTTTAAATGCT
>JBDSOE010000213.1:0-3366 GCA_039915005.1 Ginsengibacter sp. | reverse complement strand
TCTTTCAATTGCTTCTTTGATCTTCTCTTCACTCACACACAAACTCACTCTCACATATTTATCGCCCGCATTACCAAAAATGCCACCCGGTGTAATGAATACATTGGAATCATTTAAAACTTTATCGCTGAGCTCAAAACCGTTTTTAAATTCTTTAGGCACTTCTGCCCAAACAAATAACCCAGCCTGGCCTTCATCAAAAGAGCAATTGAGCCTGCGCAATAATTCAAAAACTTTTATTCTTCTCTTTCTATACACATCATTCAGAGATTGATACCAATCCTTTTCAAGCGTTAAAGCCTTTGCCGCTGCAAGTTGCAAAGGTAAAAACATGCCGCTGTCCATATTGCTTTTGAACCGGATCACTTCATTGATGCGCTCTTTGGCCCCGGATAAAAAACCAATTCTCCACCCCGCCATATTATGGCTTTTGCTCAAAGAATTTAATTCAATAACAACCTCCATTGCGCCCTCAATACTCAGTAAACTCATCGGCGCATTATTCAAAATGAAACTATACGGATTATCATGGCAAATAAGAATGTGATGCTTTTTAGCAAATGCGATCAGGGAAGTAAACATTTTTTTTGAAGGCAACTGGCCGGTGGGCATGTGCGGATAATTCACAAACATCAATTTCACTTTTGAGAGATCTGTCTGTTCCAATTCGTCAAAATCGGGAAACCAGGTATTGGCTTTTTTCAGCGTGTAGGTATGTACGTTAGCCCCAGCAATAGTAGCCGCACTTTTATAAGTAGGATACCCGGGATCAGGAATCAGCACTGAATCGCCTGGATTTAGGTAGGTCATACAAACATGCATAATTCCTTCTTTGCTTCCAATTAATGGAAGTATCTCCGAATCAGGATTTAATGTTACCTCATACCATTTTTTGTACCATGCTGCGATGGCACTTCTAAGAACGGGGCTCCCTTTATAATTCTGATAGCCATGATTACCGGGCTTCAAAGATTCTTCCTGTAAAGTTTTTATTACATCCGGATGCGGCGGTAGATCCGGGCTTCCTATACCCAGGCTGATCACTTTCTTCCCGGCTTTATTCATATCATCTATCTGCCTTAATTTTTTGGAGAAATAATATTCTTCAATTCCGTTTAACCGGGAAGAAACACTCCCCACTTTATTATAGGAAGAATTACTGTTCATGTTATTGTCAATTTTATTTTCCATTTGCAATCATTTGCTTTTCGCTCTTTATGCGTTGGGTTGTCCTTTCCCATTTTTATAAACGCCATATACTTTTACGTCCACAGTAAAAGGTTTAATGCTCTTCAGCATATTATTTAATTGGTCAAGTGAGGTAAATTCGCAATCGGCATGAAAAGAATATTTCCAGTCGCTTCCCGGAATAGGCATGGACTGAAGTTTACTCAGATTGACATCACATTCTGAAATCTTTGTAAGCACCTTTGCAAGACTGCCTTTTGAATGATCGGTATGAAAAATGAAAGAGGCCTTGTCCGCATCAACGACTTCATCACAATCTTCTGCATTTTCCAAAACCCAAAACCTTGTGTAATTATTTTTTTCTGTATGAATATTGGGAGAAAGAATCTTTAATTGAAAAAGATCAGCAGCAAGTTCTCCTGCAATGGCGGCTATGTGTTTGCTTTTGTTTTCCTGGATTAATTTGGCACTAAGCGCTGTATCTTCCGTTGCCACTAATTTCCAATCATATTTTTCCAGGAATTCAATGCATTGCAAAAGTGCCATGGGATGCGAATGCACTTCCTTTATATCTTCGAGGTTTACCTCCGGGTTCACCAAAAGATTTTGATCTATCTGAAGATATACTTCTCCCACAATATTTAAATTACTTTTTTGCAGGAGGTTGTAATTAGGCAAAATGCTTCCGGCAATTGAATTTTCAATCGCCATAACGCCGCCATTACTTTTACTGCTGTTCCCGGCAATATTGACTACGTCCCTGAAGTTGGAACAACAAATGACTTCTACATCGTTCCCAAAGAATTTACGCGCGGCTGCCTGATGGAAACTTCCTTCAAACCCCTGGATGGCTAATTTTTTATTCATAGTAAAAACAAAAATCCCGGCTTTTTCTGCCGGGATTCTTTTATAGTTATCTGTTTATTTCAGTTTTAACAAAGGCATCCCGGACTATTTCTAAAATAGATGCTAAAATAAAACCAAGTATTTGCTTTTGTGATCATCATTATTTTTCAAAAGTAATATACAATGTGAGAACTGCAAATTTAATTTTATAAATTTTGAAAAAAATCTTTTAGAAGCTAAAAAAATACATGATGAAGGCCTAGGCTAAGATAGAGGAAACACCAATACCAGTCAGAGATTTCAAAAGCAACAATAGCAGTTCACAAAAAAACCGTTCCTGAATCGAAACGGTTATTAGATTGCCAATCAAAAATAAAATAACTTATGGCAAATAATATATTGCTATACTATTTTTTTGTAGAGTCTGTAGTTGCAGCGCTTGCTGAATCAGTAGCAGCAGGAGCAATAGCAGCAGAATCAGTAGCAGCAGGAGCAATAGCAGCAGAATCAGTAACTACGGTAGTAGAATCAGTAGTAGCTTCAGTGCTGGAAGCACCACTATTACAAGCCACGAAAAATGTTGCAACAGCGAAAACAAGAAATAATTTTTTCATTTTGTTTTAATTTTTAAGATTTTTTGAAATTAATTACAAGTTTATACCCGGGTTTAAAAAAGGTAACCCATTTAAAAAACTTTTTTTGGGATTCTTTTTGGGTTACTTTTCCATCTTTCAAGTATTAATATTAGTCGGGTGAAAATATATGATGACGAAAAAGCATTGTTAGAAGGATTAGCAACCAATGATACCAATGCAATTGAAACTATTTATCGCGAAAACTATGATACCATACAGGCTTACATAGTCAGAAACAATGGGTATCCGGATGACGCGAGAGATATTTTCCAGGAAGCAATGATTATTCTCTTTGAGAAATCAAAATCAGATTCTTTTGTTTTAAGCTGCCAGATAAAAACGTATCTATATTCAGTCTGCAGAAGGCTATGGTTAAAAAAACTTCAGAAACAAAGCCGGTACAACCCCTCTATTGAAATGATACAGGAAACGGTGCCGGTGGAGGATGAAATAGAATTGCATGAAAAGAGAAATGTTAATTTCTTATTAATGGAAAATGCGATGACAAAGATTGGAGAACCTTGTAAAAGTTTGTTGGAAGCATTTTATATTGAGAAAAAATCAATGCCCGAAATTGCTTCTTCATTTGGATATACCAACGCTGATAATGCGAAGACGCAGAAATATAAATGTTTGGTAAGATTGAAAAAAATATTCTTCTCTCAATATAAAAACACGGATTGATTATGGACGAAAA
>JBDSOE010000208.1:0-5198 GCA_039915005.1 Ginsengibacter sp. | reverse complement strand
CCTACACCCAAAAAATGCATCTTGAAACTGCCAGAAATGATTTGTTTGCCAAAGCCAATGGAATAGCGCAACATGATAATTCTCAAAAATCTGATAAAGCAGCCGGACCGTTATCATTAAAAAATCTACAGAGTGTTTATGACGATTTTTCATTTGTTTACAGCTTTTTAACTCCTGATGAAAACACCCGCAATTTTTTACCGGCCCTGGATTCATCAAACTTACTTTCCTCTCCTCACCTTTCTCGGGAACAGCCTCCGGACTTTATGAAAGCGTAATATCTTTTTTATTACTTTTTTTTAAAATCCATTGTTGGTCATTGTGGATGTAGTGTATCACCAACAATTATTTGTTTTACCAACTACTTTTAAACTTTTTTAGAATGAAGAAATTATATTTATTCTGTTTGGCTATTAGCACACTTTGGGGATGTAACTCCAAAAATGATTATGCAGATATTTTTAAGAATCCCGATCTTTTTTCAAAGACAGTGTATCAATTAAATGGTGTGGTAATGGGAAATAATTTCAGCCCCATTGTGGCGTCAAGAAATTATTTATATGCCAGCGTAGCAGCCTACGAAGTAGTAGCAGCAGGATATCCCAACAGTTACCGCTCCCTGGCCGGGCAGGTAAATGAACTTACCGCTTTGCCGAAGCCGGAAGTAAATAAAAAAATTGATTTTGAATTTGCCTCTTTATTGGCTTATTGCAATTTGGGAAGCTCGGTTACTTTTCCTGAAGGGAGCATGGATGATTATGTGGATAGTCTTAAAAAACTCGCAATCGATCACGGAATGCCTTCTGATGTTTTAAAGAACTCTGTGGCTTTTTCGGATACTATTTCCGATGCCATTTTAGCCTGGAGTAAAAAGGATAACTATGCGCAAACCAGAAGCTCCGAAAAATATTCCGTAACGGATGAAGAAGGCAGATGGGTGCCCACCCCTCCCGCCTACGCCTCTGCCATGGAACCTCATTGGAATAAAATTCGCCCCGTGGTAATGGATAGTGCCACACAATTTATCCCCCCACCTCCTTATAAGTTCAATGTTAAGGACTCTAATAGTGAGTATTACAAACAAGTGATGTTAAGTAAACATGCCATTGAAAATCTTACACCTGAACAAAAGCATATAGCAGATTTTTGGGACGACAATCCGTTTAAATTGAATGTTTCAGGACATGTCATGTTTGGAAGTAAAAAGTTTTCTCCGGGTGGCCATTGGATGAGCATTGTGGGTATTGCCGCTAATAAAGCAAAATCAGATTTTGCAACTACCGTGTATGCATACACGAAAACCAGCATTGCTCTGTTTGATGCCTTCATTCAGTGCTGGGATGAAAAATACAGGCATAATGCAGTAAGGCCAGAAACCGTCATCAATAAGTATTTTGATGCCAACTGGCAGCCACATTTACAAACTCCTCCTTTTCCGGAATACACCTGCGGTCACTCCACTTGTTCGGCGTCTGCGGCAGAAGCGCTAACCAGCATTTTTGGTGATAACTTTTCTTATACGGATACCTCTGAATTAGAATTCGGCATTGACAGCCGTAGTTATAAATCATTCCGTCACGCGGCGGAAGAAAATAATTCAGGAAGATTTTATGGCGGCATTCATTTTCATTATACCTGCCTTATAAGCAATGAATACGGGAGAAAAGTAGGAGATCTTGTGGTGGATCGTTTAAAAATGAAATTGTAATTAAAAAAGAATTTTTTTTATTTATTAAATTTTTTTATGAAACAACTATTACTGAAGTTTTCATCCGCACTTTCAATCTTAGCTATTTCAATAATGTGGCTGCCCAGGGATGTGTGTGGCTATCCGAAGTACCGGTGGAATCTGTACTATTGATCATTCCGGCCAGGCGGCTATACCTTCTAAATGGGAGTTTAATGTAAATAACCGTTATTATAAATCCTTCTGCCATTTTTCAGGACCTGATGAACAAAAACAAAGGGTGGAGCAGGGTAGCGAAGTAATCAATCATTCTTACACACTTGATCTAACTCTTACCCGTCATCTTAATAAGTGGTGGTCATTTTCTATTGATGCTCCTATGTTGGCAAACTCACGTTCATCTTTATATGAACATGATGGAAAAACGAGGCATAGTACACATTCTGTAGGATTGGGCGACATACGTGTAACAGCATACCGTTGGGTACTTGATCCTGCTAAATCGCCAAAAGGAAACATTCAATTTGGGTTAGGTATTAAATTAACAACCGGCGATTATAAATACCAGGACTTTTTTCAAAAAAACGATTCTATAAAACTTTTGAGGCCGGTTGATCAATCCATTCAATTAGGCGATGGCGGCACAGGGTTCAGTACAGAAATGAATGCGTATTATAGTTTATCAAATCATTTCAGCGTATATACCAATTGCTATTATTTAATCAGCCCACGCGAGCAAAACGGTGTTTCCACTTCAAGAGGCAGCGCTCCATCAGCAAGTAGCATTTTATATGAAAGCAGTACCATGAATATTCCGAATCAATACATGATAAGAGCCGGGGCGAATTACACTGCCAAATCACTTACAGTTTCGCTTGGCATTCGCGATGAATGTTTACCTGTTCGCGACCTGATAGGTGAAAGTAATGGATTTCGCAGGCCAGGCTATATAATATCTGCTGAGCCGGGCCTTACCTACAGTTTCAAAAAAATCAATTTGTACGCATACGCACCGATTGCATTAGAACGCAATCGCACACAAAGTGTACCCGATAAAATACGTACCAACATAACAGGCGTATATGCCCCCGGCGATGCCGCCTTTGCAGATTATACCATTAATCTTGGATTTACAACAAGATTCTAATTGTAAATTTTTCTTAATCAAGTGTTAATACGGCCCTGTAATTCTTTACGGGGCCCTTTTTTAAAAAAGCAGAAAGCTAAGTTCAGGAATTTTTATAATCTTTTAATCTTTTTTTTAGTGCATTTTGCATAACTGAATATATTGTACATTCGATAATTCAAATACCAAAAGCCGCATGCAAAACTGGCGAATAAAATTATCACTCTGACCAACGGTGTTTATCTTGCCTTAGAGAAATGGATGAAAGAAGTGATTTAAATTGAAAATAGATTTTTCTTACGTCAGAAATAGTAGCCTATTGAAAAGTGTAACCTCTCACTTTTGCTGAATCCTATAATCAACAACAATTCCATCCACCAGCATCTTATTCTTTACATAAGAAATTTTACCACCTGCAGGTACGCAAATAATCACGGCCGCCGTTTTTGGAGAAAGAGTCATTTCTGCAGAAGAGGAAACATTGTGCGCTATAAAACTGCCGGTTACTGTGTTATATAAGTCAACCTTTTGCTCATTATTCATTTTTATTGAAATAGTTTTCTCTTCAGTAAAGGGATTATAATATAGAAAAGACGGATACGCTTCATCATGAAAGAAGTCGGTGGCCAATAAATTTAATTGCAAAATCCCTTCTACTTCCGTGTTTCGGATAATGCTTCCGAAAATACCTACATGGGCACTGCCGTACACACTAAACTGAGATACTTCAGGGTTTTTACCCGGCACCCAAAGCGGTCCATCACCTTGTGCTACCGGGCCTTTCAGGTTTTCATATTCTTTATAAGACGATTTCTTAATGATGCCTTCATATCCTATCACTCCTTTGGTAACATCGGCCAGATGGGGAATAGTCTCATGATCATCAGGCATATATTGCGGGTAAAAAAATCTTGCCGCATTGGCGGCATTCAGCATCCATTTTCCAATGGTTGTTGCATAAGACTGATCGTAACGTACCATTGGAACCAAAGGCCACGCTGCATCATAGGTATTCATCAAAAATCCATACCCGCCATGATCCACTGTGCTGCCTACAATGCCCGATATATCAATGCCATTCCAGTTGCCTGTCAACACGCCCCAGCCCTCACGGCAAACGGCTGTGCCATCAAAGCCCCATTGCAGCATTTTATTCACATCATAATTCTTTCCTTGTTCCGCATTTATTCTTGCAGAAAGATAGGCGCCAAAGGGCATCAACAATTCATAACTTGGGTTTATTGGTTGAGATTCTAATGCACTTAAAGCGCTCATGGCACCTTTCAAATACCGGGAATCGCCAAATTTTTTATACGCAGAATACAGCACCCACGCATGTCCTGCCGCCGCATCCGGCTGTGCACATATCTGGTTTTTCATCGGTTTCATTTTCCCATAATCGAAAAATGAATAATTGTAATTACCATTTAATATAGAATCCGCTTCATAAAATTTATCGGCAATGCTCCTTGCAATTTCTGTAAAGCCAGGCTCATCGGGATACTTATCGTAAATGGAATAGAATAAAACATTCGGATACACATCATACCACCAGTCGCGGCCATAGCCCCCGCCTAACATCGCTACTTCCGGGGCTGTATTATTCATCATAATGTTCCATCCTGTTTCATTATTAAAATAATTTTTGAGCATACCCACATAATTCCTGTTTTGGCTGTTGCTTTTATCAATTCCTACCAGGGTAGCGCCAAGTGTTGCGCCCATGTTAGCAAGCGCTTCATGAAACATTCCTTTGTTGTGAGTTGGCCCCTGGCGTACATCTCCAATTGCAGTGTATAAACCAACTACGTTTTGCGGAAAATTCTTTTTACTACTATCTATCCACACAAGTGGCCAGTATTTACCAGTTGCATTAAAATCAAATACGGTACTATCGAACTGAAGCGCCAGCTTCTTATAATCAATAATTTTTAGTGGCTGCGGCACATCAGCCATTTCATCAATACGCGTTAGGTATCGCTGGTCTACTGATGCGTTTTTTGTTGTTTCGCATGACGCAAAAAGAAAGCAAAGCAGTGTAATTATTAAATTGTTCTTCATAATGATTTATTTTAAAAAAATAAAATAGTGTATGCCTGACCGTTATACAGCACCTTCCGCAACCTCGCTCAATACTTTTACCTCATCATTTTTATTATCAGGATATAAAATTTCTCCTCGTGCAATAATTTTTTTAGCTACGAATATCGAATACAGTTGTAATAATGCAATGATTATAATAGCATATCTCAATGCAAATTCTGTTGACATCGCATATGCCAGCACAATAAAGGTACCTGCACCTAAAAATCTTCCAACATACAAACCAGCCTCATGATTTAAAATGTAAGCAAACTCCCCCCTGTTTTCAATTTTAGATACAAT
>JBDSOE010000114.1:0-21466 GCA_039915005.1 Ginsengibacter sp. | reverse complement strand
CAGGTTGCAGTACAACTACAACCGGTACAACAGAAATTTTACAGACGATTCGGCATCTGTCGGCGGTTTTTCCAAATACCAGAAAGGAAAATATAATGGCTCTTCCAATTTCCTGGAACTCTATACTCATTTATATTTAAGTAAAAACGTAGAATTCCTGGCAGGCGTGGATTACAGGCAAAACTCGACCAGTCAATTGTATATCTATTTTCCCGATTATGGTTTCCCTGCCAAGCCTCTTTCATCCGACAGCGCCAAAACCAATCAGTTTAGTGGCTATGCATCGGTGAACGTAAAAGCAAAAGAGGGTTTTAATATCGAACTCGGCAGCCGCTGGAATCATCACAGTATTTACGGTACCAATTATACCTCTTCCATCAATCCGTTTTTTTTAATAAAAGATCATTATAAAATATATGCCAATATCTCTTCGGGCTATCGCGTGCCTTCGCTGTATCAATTGTATTCTGAATTTGGAAACAAACATCTGAAGCCTGAAATTACCACCAGTTATGAAACAGGCGTTCAATATTATTCTGATAAAATAAACGTAGGGATCACCGGGTTTATAAGAGACGGAAGAGATGTGTTTCTATTTTCAAACAAATACATTAACGGAGATAAGCAACATGATTATGGAATTGAGACTGAAGCTACGCTCAATTTTACTGCCGGGTTGAAGGCTTCTTTAAATTATACTTATGTAAATGGAGAAATTTCCACAACCAATAATTCAGGAAAAGATACTTCCTTTTTTAATCTTTATAAAAGGCCGAAAAATATTTTTAATCTTTCGTTGAATTACCAGGCCACAAAAGATTTTTTTGTTTCAACCAGCCTAAAGGCTGCCGGCAAAGCTTTTGAAGGCCCTTATCAATTGAATGCTTATTATACTTTGGGCTTTTACGGTCAATATAGTTTTGATAAGAAGTTCACCGTTTTTGCAGATCTTCAAAATATAACTAACCAAAAATATTTTGAAACCAGAGGCTTTACCACAAAACGCTTTAATGCAAATGGAGGAGTAAGGATTTCATTGTAGATATATTTTCTGATAAAAACATAACAAGCCGTTGTAGCAGACGGCTTTTTTTATGCAGATATAAAAGCAACTAAATGCTCAGGACATCAGCGTAGAACAAGACTTGTAGTAATTAACACCAAAAATATTGAAAAAGAAACGATGGCAAAAACGCTTTCATTTTCTTAAAAAAAACCGCCCCTCATTTTGAAAAGATTAAAATAAGTTTTAAAAAAAGATTTTATGCTTTATTTTGTTAACGGAAGCTCAATTTTATTCATCGTTATTTAGATAGGAAGAAATGAAACCGCTTGATGATAAAATTTCAATAAACAAAAGAAGAATTGATTTTTTAATTCATAATAATCCAACAAAACGTAAAACATGCACATTGGCCTCGGCGGAATAGACTACACCATTATTGCCATCTATTTTCTTTTTGTGATTGGCATTGGCTTTCTTTTGAAAAAGAAGATCAAGACAGGCAGCGACTTTTTAATGAGCAACCGCAGTATTCCATTATGGATCACTTCTCTTGCATTTATTTCTGCCAACCTCGGCGCGCAGGAAGTATTGGGTATGGCGGCCAATGGCGCCAAGTATGGATTATATACCGCGCATTTTTATTGGCTCGGCGCCGCTTTTGCAATGGTCTTTCTCGGCATATTTATGATGCCTTTTTATTACGGCAGCAAAGCGCGAAGCGTGCCTGAGTTTTTAAAGCTTCGCTTTGATGAAAAAACGCGCTCCTTCAACGCGCTCACTTTTGCCGTGATGACGATCTTTTCATCGGGCATTTCTTTGTACGCGCTGGCCTTGCTGATGCAGACAATACTAGGCTGGGATTTTAATGTTTCTATATGGTGCGCCGCAGGAATAGTAATGCTCTATACTTTCTTAGGCGGCCTTACCAGCGCGGTTTACAATGAAGTGCTACAGTTCTTTTTAATCGTGCTGGGCATAGCTCCATTGGTTTACATTGGCTTCCACCAGGCAGGAGGCATTGAGGGCATCCTGGCAAATGTGGATAATGCCAAATTGCATTTGTGGAAAGGAATGGGTAGCGCATCCACCAACCCGATGGGTACAGATGCTTTCAGCCTTATATTCGGATTGGGTTTTGTACTCGCCTTTGGTTATTGGTGCACGGATTTCCTGGTGGTGCAAAGAGCGATGATTTCGCACAATTTAAGTGATGCCCGGCGCACTCCCATTATTGCTGCACTTCCCAAAATATTTATGCCGCTGATTGTTATTGTGCCGGGCATTCTTATACTTGCCTTGCAAAAACAATTCTCTGGATTTGATCTTCCGTTAAACTCCAGCGGGCAAACCGATTACAATATGGTTTTGCCTTTGATGCTGAAAAACCTGTACCCCAGCGGTATTCTCGGAGTAGGCATCACTGCGCTTATTGCCTCGTTTATGTCGGGCATGGCGGGAAATGTTACGGCGTTTAATACCGTATTTACTTTCGACATTTATCAAAGCCATATTAAAAAACACGCCAGTGAAAAACATTATCTAATGGTGGGAAAGATTACCACTATCGCTGGAATTTTATTATCAATAATTACCGCTTATGTGGCGCGTGGTTTTAATAGTATTATGGATTTGCTGCAATTGGTTTTCAGTTTTGTAAACGCGCCGCTATTTGCTACATTTTTTCTGGGCATGTTCTGGAAAAAAACAACATCCAACGGAGCTTTTTGGGGTTTGCTATCAGGAACAGGTGCTGCGGCGCTCACTTATTCATTAACTACCGCGGAAGGGAAAGGCGGATATTTTGCCAACCTGCATACTTTTTTTTCAGGAACCAGTCATGCCTTTAATATTGCATGGATATCCTTTGTTATTTGCTTTGTTGTTACTGCGGTCATAAGCAAGTTTACCAAACCAAAACCAGAAGCAGAATTGGTTGGCCTGGTTTATAGTTTAACGCCGCGCCAAAGAGACAACAACAGGATCTGGTACAAAAATCCGCTGTGGCTTGGAATAATAGTATTGGTAATCACCCTAATTTTTAATGTCCTTTTCTATTAAATAAATATTATGAACAAATTTCTTGACCTCCGTTTCGTTATCGGAATATTTTTTCTTGTTGTAGGCGTTTTACTTTTATTGCACAGCCTCTTTACGGTGCCGGAGGCCGGATTCAGTAAAACGGTAAATCTCTGGTGCTCCATTTTCTTTATTGCTTTTTCCGTAATTATGTTGCTTCTTTCAAAAGACAGAAAGCCGAAAGATAAACTGTAAAACCAGGCTGTTCTTTTTTAAACCAGCACAATATTTTGATGGAAATAATTTGTTCAGAAATTAAAATTACTTTTAAGAATTTTACTCTTTAATATTGCACCAATCAGAAGAGGCCTCGTAGTACAATGGATAGTATATGAGTTTCCGAAGCTCCGGATCCAGGTTCGATTCCTGGCGAGGCCACAAGATCATGTTAATGACTCCCCGACCATAACATACAGTGTTGGGCAGCGGTCTCCGGCGAGGCCACGAAATTTACACTATATCTTATAATGAGTTTATTAAAATAAAATGAGCGGCAAAAAAGATAGCCGCCCATTTTATTTTATAATGAAAAATCAGATCTTAATTTTTCATACTCATGGTTGCGGATGGCAGATCGTCGCCCTCACAATTCTTAACTGTAATCTGAAGAATTTGTCCACCTCCTATGGCTGGTGGCCCGAACCCCCAATTAGATACATACAATTTTCCATCGGGACCAAACGTGATGCCGGTGGGTAGATTAAGGCCCGTAGCAATTACATCGCGTGTGCCGGAATTATTAACCCTTATGATCTTTCCTGTACCGGGTGTAGGAAAAAGGTTTCCGGTGGTATTTTCCAATACATACATTCTATGCCATTCATCAAAAGCAATTCCTAATACGGTGGTGAAATCAGATAAAACAATACTTATTTCACCTCCCGGAGTTATTTTATAAATATGGGAACTTCCATCAATAATAGGAAATGGATTAAGATTGCCGACGTAAAAACTCCCTCTGTCATATGCCAAAGCGCTAGGAACATTATGACCCTCACTGGCAGAAATATCAACTACCCTGCTGATTTTCCCACCTACGTTTACTTTGACCAATTCGCCATGATTGGGTTCCAAAGCGAAAAAGTTTCCGTTCACGCTTACCATATTGTACCAGGTGCCATCTGGTTCAAAATCATCTTCTTCCGGATGCAAAACAGGGTTGCTTTGTTGCCATGCGCTTAAATCAGCGATCACAGTCCAACTGTTATAACCCTTTATTTTTACGATGCCATTAGGCAAAGAAGAGACTCCATGGGAACAGCCCGCACCAGCCAGTATTGCATAAAGATTGCGGCCTACAAAGGCTACGTCGGCCACGCCACTAACGAGAGCGCCACTTTCAGCGCTGGTTTGACTAGTAGGTAAATTGTCAACAATAGTAGTGCGTTCTCCGTTCCAACTAATTTTTGAAATGCGCCCTCCGGTGGCGCTGCCTGTATAGGGGCCAATGGGCGGAATTACCTGATCGCATCCGGTGGAAGATTGGGTGCCACCAACTCCTCCTTCCGCCACATACAAGTTTCCGTCGGGGCCAAACTTTAATCCCCGTGGATTGTTTAATCCCGTTGCAATTACTTTTACTTTTATCACCGAAGCATCGTCAGCGCAAGGATGATCATGATTCTTTACACAGGAAGCGAAAAAGAAAGCAATGGCCATTAGAAAAAGAGTTTCAATTTTTATGAAGGGTAATACATTCATGTTAAAAATTGATCTTGATTTAATAAATGTTGTCTGCATAATAAAAATTTTTAAATGATGAAGAATAACGGATCTAAAAATTCTTAGTATTTCAGAGAAAGGATTTTATTATAGGAAGGATTTTGGGGAAGAGCAAAAAAAGCTTTTTTTTTAAATCCGTAATTACATTTTATTAAATGGCTGATTTCATTTATTGAGTAGAAATTATTAATACCGTCTCTCCGGAGAAGAATACCTGGAGAAGGATTATTTACAAGATTAGAGAGGAAAAACACCAAAGAAATTAGTTTTGGAAATCCGTGAAATCATGGAAATTTTCAAAAATTTTATTCCTTAAATAACTTCATGAAATTTACTTTGTTACTTCTTGATATTTTGATTTCGTATCCATCACTCATAACTACTGAGCCGCCATTTCCTTTTTTATATATTTTTAAATACTCAAGATTAATCATACAAGACCTGTGAATCCTGAAAAAATTAAGGTCATTCAAAATATTTTCATACAATCCTAAGGTATAACTCGAAACGATTTTAGTTTTATTGGTAAGATAAAACTCTGTGTAGTTGCTTTGAGAATGGCAGTATAAAATTTCCAATGCCGATATGAAAATATAGCCTTTAGGAGAAGGGATGGCAACTTTCCCTGGTAACTTGTTATGAGTTGCTTTCCAATGCTCTTGCAAAAGATGTTTCCTGATTTGCGGGATGTTTCTCTTCGATACTATTTCATTTTTAAAGGCCATTGAAATGCGTTTAAAATTGCATCAAAAAAGCGCTTTAGAAAAGCGTAGAATGTAAAAGATAAACAGTAATCATGCCGAAAAAATAAAAGCAATCCTGTATAAGATAGTACGAATTGAAAAGTCTCATTTCAAAAGTATTAAACTCCAAATTGCCCAATATTACTTCCAAATATTTTAACCGCAATGGCCAACAGGATCACTCCAAAAAATTTCCTTACCACTAATAGTCCGTTCGGGCCTAATGCTTTTTCTATCCATTTGAGCGATTTTAAAACTATGAAAATAATCACACAATTAATAAGAATACCCAGCAGGATGTTGATATCATGATAATTCGCTTTCAATGACATCACCGTGGTAAGTGTTCCCGAACCAGCGATTAATGGAAAAGCAATAGGCACCACGCTGCCGCTTTTAGGATCTTTTTCCGGTTTAAAAAATTCAATGCCCAATATCATTTCAAGTCCGATTATAAAAATTACAATGCTTCCTGCCACAGCAAATGATTGCACATCCAACCCCAGAATATTTAAAAACTGCTGTCCCAAAAACAGGAATAAGATCATCAGCACCGCCGAAACGACCGTTGCAAGCGTTGTCCGGATCTGCCCACCCATTTTATCTTTTAGCGAAATCAGCACAGGAATGGAGCCAAGTATGTCTATCACCGCAAACAAGGTGAAGGAGACCGTGATTAATTCCGCCCTGGAAATATTGCCAAAATCAGGCATGATTTTTTTTTGTAAATGTAGGAAATCCCGTTTGGCTCTTTGTAATAACAATAACTTTATTCCAACAGGCCTTTAATTATAGAGATTCTTTTAGATCACTTTCTTGAGAAATTCTTTATAGTCGGCCTATCCTGATTTTGGTTTTGGCGCAAAAATTTTATTCCTCTATATTGAAACATCACTTTTAACTTTGAAATTTAAGTTTCATCTTTTAAAAACGGGCATGTATAATAAAAGTCAGATACAGGAATTGCAAACTTTAACCCATTCGCTTCTTTCTGTCAACGGCACAGCGAGCGAATTGCGGGATGTACTTCGTTTCCACGAATTCCGGTATTACATTGTAAACGATCCCTTAATTTCAGATAAAGAATATGATGATCTCTACAAAAAGTTAGAAAAAATTGAAAGAGAAAATCCCGGATTAATAACGGCAGATTCACCTACTCAAAGAGTGGGCAACAGCCTCAACAAAGATTTTGTAACCGTGCCTCATCTGGTGCCAATGCTTAGTCTTGAAAACAGCTATAACCTGCAGGATCTTGTTGATTGGGATACAAGATTGAGCGGCCTGGTAGATCATCAAAAGATCCACTTTAGCACAGAACCCAAATTTGATGGCGCGAGCATTTCTCTTATTTATGAAAAGGATTTGCTGTATCGTGGGGCAACAAGGGGTGACGGTGCGGCCGGAGATGATATCACCACCAACATCAAACAGATTGGCTCAGTTCCTTTATCAGCGAGATTTTCAGAATACGGAATTGAAAAAATTGAAATAAGAGGCGAGGTTTTATTGACCAAAGAAAACTTTAAAAAATACAATGATTCTCTTGCGGAAGAAGGACTCTCTCCGCTTGCCAACCCCAGGAATGCCGCTGCAGGCTCGCTAAGGATGAAAGATCCCGCCGCCGTAAGAAAAAGAAAACTGGAAGCCGTTTTATATCATGTGAGTTTTATTGAGCTAAATAAAAAGGGGTTGGAAAAATATCCTTCGCTTCTGAATACACATGCGGGCACTTTACAGCTTCTTTCAGAGCTTGGATTTAAAACCCCAATAAACGAGAAAAAAGTTTTCAGCGATATAAACGAGGTAATAAAGTTTTGTCTTGAATTTGAAGTAAAAAGAGATGAGTTGCCTTATGAAATAGATGGCATGGTGGTGAAAGTAAATGAGATAGAACTGCAACAGCAGGCTGGCAGCACCACGCATCATCCGCGATGGGCTATGGCCTTTAAATTTAAAGCAAGGCAGGCTACTTCTAAATTAATGAATGTTGAATTCCAGGTGGGACGCACCGGCTCCATTACACCCGTAGCCAAAATAGAACCTGTTCATATAGGAGGCGTTACGGTTACTTCCGTTTCACTTTTTAATGAAGGCATTATTGAAGAAAAAGATCTGCGTCTAAGCGATACCGTTATAGTGGAGCGGGCCGGCGACGTAATTCCTTATATTGTAAAGCCACTGACGGAGTTACGAACTGGAAATGAACAAAAAATAATTTTCCCCACCCATTGCCCGGTTTGTGGAGATAAGCTGGTAAAGCCTGAAGAAGAAGCCGTTTGGCGGTGTGTAAATATCAATTGCAAAGCACAGGTAGTAGAGCGCATCATTCATTTTGGAAGCAAGGATGCCATGGATATTAAAACCTTTGGAGAAGCCAATGTGAGAAAACTTTATGCATTAGGCTTACTTACAAATATTCCCTCAATTTATTCGCTGAATTTTGAAAAGATCGCCTTGCTTGAAGGGTTCAAACAAAAGTCTATTGATAACCTGCGTACCGCCATTGAGAATTCGAAGAAGCAAAATTTAAACCGGTTAATTTTTGGCCTGGGCATCCGGTACGTGGGAGAAACCACTGCAAAAATTTTGGCAAAAAATGTAGAGAGTATTTTTGATTTAAAAAGATTCTCTATTGAAGATTTGCAACAGTTGAAAGACATTGGCAATAAAGTGGCGGAAAGTATTTACGATTTTTTTCACAACGAGGACAACCTCCGGATGCTGGAAGACCTTGCCGCTAAAGGGATTAATATCAAAGGTGATAAAACCAAAATGGTAGCGGGGAAATTTACGGGTAATACTTTTTTATTTACCTGAACGTTGCCCACTCTGAAAAGAAACGATGCAGAAAAACTGGCAGAGGATAACGGAGGAAAACTGTTGTCGTCGGTAAGTAGTAATCTCAATTACCTGGTAGTTGGCGATTCGGCCGGAAGCAAACTGGAAAAAGCAAGGAAAATAAAATCAATAAAAATAATCAGTGAAGCAGACTTTTTAAATATGATACAGAGTTAGTTTGTAACTTTATTTGAAACCAATGCAATGATCAAAAAAATTAACGGGGAAATATGGAAACCCATCCTGTTTAAGGGCCATAAGCTTTTGAGAAATAAATATGCCGTCTCATCGCATGGTCGTGCAGCAAGTTATAAAGAAGATATTCTTGCCGATGGAAAATTGCTTCGGGGTTCGCTTACCTCTGGATACAGAACTTTAAATCTTCATATTGATGATAAAAACGGCACCATTTATTTTCATCGTGAAGTGGCAAAATTATTCAACAAAAAAATTTCACATCAACGGAAATTTGTTATCCATCTCAATCACGATAAAACAGACAATCATACTAAGAATCTAAAATGGGTCTCGCAAAAAGAGGTGATTGAACATCAGCAGAAAGGCCCGCATAAATTAGCGTATAAAAAAGTGCAAAGTGCAAGAACCAAAGGATTAAAATTAAATGCAACGCAGGTAAAAAGTATAAAAGCCACTTTGGCAAATCCACGCCGAAAGCTTACCCACAAGCAAATTGCGGACAAATACCATGTAAGTGTAATGACCATTTATAGAATAAAAAGCGGAGAGAATTGGAGTACGGTTTGAGTAGTGTACAGTTTGTAATGAATCGTTACCTCTTGACATAAGCGCTGTGTTTTTACTAATTGGTATTGGTAATAGCCGGATTTACAAAATACCAATATTACTTTACTCAGCTAAAGCTTCTAAACTTTACCAACCATTTAAATCTTAACCTATTGATTCAACCCTCAACCCTTTCTTTCTTAAAGATTCTAAGGAAAAATAATAATAAGATCTGGTTCGATCAAAACAGGGAAAAATACGTAAGCGCCAGGGATAATTTTGAAAAATTTGTAAGCAGTCTTTTACAAAAAATGATCTTATTTGATGCGGATATGAAAGAGCTGGAGCCCCGGAAATGCCTGTTTAGAATAAACCGCGATATCAGGTTTTCAAAAGATAAAACTCCTTATAAGATCAACATTAGCGCCTCCTTCAACAAAGGAGGAAAAAAATCCATCAACGCGGGTTATTATTTTCATGTGCAGCCGGGAGGCAATAGTTTTGCCGGCGGAGGCCTTTGGATGCCCGAAGCAACTGAATTAAAAAAAGTGAGACAGGAAATTGATTATTGTTTTCCTGAATTTAAAAAAATTATCAGCGCCACTTCTTTCAAAACAAATTATGGTGAACTGGAAAAAGTAAAAAGTCAAATCTTGGTAAATATTCCCAAAGGATACGATAAAGAAAACCCCGCAGGCGATTTTTTGAAACTCAAAAGTTTTGTGGCCACAAAATATATTCCTGATAAGTCGCTACTAGAGCCACAGCTGGTCAATGAAGTGGCAAAATACTTCAAAGTCTTGACCCCGCTTTTAAAATTCATAAACCGATCATTTGAATAGGATAAAACTTTATCTAAAAAAACGGCCAGTGATAAAAATCACCGGCCTTGCTTACCTCTGAAACCACAAGAAAAACTTTAGTTCTCCTGGGAAGAACAAAAAATTATAGAGGATTTTATTATAAATTTATTAAAAGGAAAACTGACTATACGTAACTGTTATAGCTATTGGATTGAGTACGGTTTTAAATTATAGGAAAAGGGAAAAAGGAATGGCTGCTAAAATAATACTAATTTATTTATAAAAACAAGTTTTTGCCAATTAGTTTGAATATTTTTTTAATTCCTTGTTAGCGTGTTCATCAATTTTTTTTATTTTATAATGATACCACCATTTGGGGTTGGTTTTTTTCATAACAGTATCTATGCTCCTCATCCCAAAAAGATTCCATACCCCTTTTGCCTTTCCTGAAAGGGAACTTTGCAAGGCGCGAAGGCTAAGTGCAAACCCACTATCAATATATTCCATGTGGTGCCAGTAACCCGCCGGCATAAATAAAGTATCCCCCGGATTTAATATCAGATCGTATCCCATGGCATATTTTAATGCGGGAAATTTTTCATAATCGGGTATTTCCGGGTTTTTACTGTAATCAGAAAAGTCAGCCATGCTAAGCACTTCAAAGGGCTTACGATATAATTTGTTTTTTTCTTCATGACGAAATAAAAGAACTCTTTTGCGCCCGGCAAACTGAGTGTGCAAAATATGAGAAAGGTCAATATCAAAGTGCATGTGGGTAATGGACGATTGGCCTCCGGTGAAGAGCATCGGATATCTTTTTACGAACCCTTTCATCAAATGCTCCGGCCAGGTAAAGTCATTTATTAATTGAGGAGCGTGGTCAAAAATATTAAAAAGAAAAATCCGCCACGCGGCCGGCCCTTTTTTGATCATATCCACGTATTCACCAAAAGTTTTATAAGCATCCGCAGTATTTATGGGCGTATAAGCATCACTCTTTACATTATTATACAAGCCCACTTTTTTATCGCCTACTATTTCTTTAAAATAATCCCACGACCATTTTTTATAGGCAGGCCATTCCTTTGCCAGGCCCGTAATGATCAAAGGCTTTTGAGGATCATAATAATTTTTTTTAAAATCTTCAGACGAAATATTTTCCACCTTATCTACTGAGTGCAATTGCATAAAAAAGATTTTCGGGGCAAAATTAGGGGTTTATCCTACTTATATTTAGTGAAATTCTTACACTGAAAATTCTTTCAAATCGGGAGGGTAGTTATTTTATAGGTAAAATTCTATAAATCGTAACTATAAAAAAATTTGTTGGCTTACATTTGAGCCTATTCAAAAAAACTAATTAAGTTGGCGTTACATTTTCACAAGCTTACCGTTAAGGATATCAAAAAGGAAACCTCGGATTGTGTTTCAATTGCATTTGAGATTCCTACGGAAATACAGGAAGCCTTCCGTTTTACACAGGGACAAAATATAACTATCAAAACTAAACTTGATGAAGTAAGGAGGTCTTATTCCATTTGTACCAGCCCTTTAGACAACGAATTGAGGGTAGCGGTAAAAAAAGTTACCAATGGTGTTTTTTCCACTTTTGCCACGGAAAAACTTAAGAAAGGAGACGTACTTGAAGTAATGGCGCCGACAGGTACTTTTTTTACTGAAGTGAAAGCTTCCAACAAAAAAGAATATATTTTTTTCGCAGCAGGCAGTGGCATTACACCGGTAATTTCAATAATTAAAACCATCCTTTTTACCGAGAAGAACAGTAACATTACTTTGGTTTATGGAAACAGAAATGTATCCTCTATAATTTTCAAAGAGGAAATTGAATCCCTGAAAGACAGGTACCTGCAAAGGTTTAGTGTGTATCATATTTTGAGCAGGGAGCGCACAGAAACAGACTTTAATTTTGGAAGAATAGACGTTGGAAAATGCAATCATCTTTCCAAACTCATTGATTTTAATGCCATCAACGATTTTTTTATCTGTGGTCCCGAACAAATGATCTTTACTGTAAAAGATTTTTTGATAGGATGGGGCATTGAGCCAGAAAAAATACATATTGAATTATTCACGACGCCTACCCGAAAAAATACCCAGATTTATACTGCCGCTCCGCAAACTATCCAGGAAGGAAGCGAGGTAACTATAAAGGTGGATGGCCGCAGTTTTGATCTGATGCTTGATTATAACAGCAATACTATTTTAGATGCAGGCCTGGCACAGGGAATAGATCTTCCATTTGCCTGCAAAGGCGGTGTATGCTGCTCCTGCAAGGCAAAACTGATGGAGGGTAAAGTGGAAATGGAAGCCAACTATGGCCTGGAGGACAGCGAAGTAAAAGAAGGTTTTATATTAACCTGCCAATCGCATCCCCGAAGTAAAAAAGTAGTGGTGGATTATGATGAAAAATAATTTTTGAAACTAAAACTCCTTTTACTTTTTGCCAATGGCCCCCATTCCTTTCAGTTTTTAAAAGCTAAGCGCAAATAATAAGGTTATCTTTTGTACTTCCGGAAAAGTTCCCTTTGCTTTTTATTTAACTACTTCCGGGCCTTTTCCATTTTTGGAATAAGTAACTTTGAGAATAAAGCTTTTAAGTATGCCAACAGAAGAATTATTAAAAACGTTTGACGACAAAATAGCCCGGGAAATAAAGATCGAGCCAAAAGACTGGATGCCGGACGACTATCGTAAGACTTTAATAAGGCAAATAAGTCAGCACGCACACAGCGAAATTGTGGGCATGTTGCCAGAAGCCAATTGGATAACCCGTGCGCCATCGTTAAGAAGAAAGGCCACGTTAATTGCTAAAGTCCAGGATGAGGCCGGGCACGGATTGTACCTGTATTGCGCTGCTGAAACTTTAAATATCTCACGCGAAGAAATGACAGACCAGTTGCTGAGCGGCCGCGCAAAATATTCTTCTATTTTTAATTATCCCACTCTTACCTGGGCCGATATGGGCGCCATTGGCTGGCTGGTAGATGGGGCGGCAATTATGAACCAGGTGCCGCTTTGCCGTGCTTCGTATGCTCCATATGCGAGAGCGATGGTAAGAGTTTGTAAAGAAGAAAGCTTTCACCAGCGGCAGGGATATGAAATTCTATTAACGCTTTGCCGTGGCAGCAGGGAACAAAAGGCCATGGCACAGGATGCACTTAACCGTTGGTGGTGGCCCAGCCTGATGATGTTCGGGCCCAATGATGACGCATCGCCACATTCGGCACAAAGTATGAAATGGAAAATAAAGAGATTTTCAAATGATGAATTAAGACAAAAGTTTGTTGACATCTGTAAAGAGCAGGCAGATATACTTGGCATCGTGATACCCGATGACAATTTGAAATGGAATGAAGAAAGGCAACATTATGACTTTGGCGACATAAACTGGGATGAATTTGAAAACGTGATAAAAGGAAATGGGCCGTGCAATAAAGAGCGTCTATCCATGAGGGTTAGCGCTCATGAAAACGGCGCCTGGGTGAGAGAAGCGGCACTTGCCTACGCAGAGAAGAAGAGAACATCTCCGGCCCCTGAAAATATTTTAAATGCCGTTTAACCAAATTAATATTTGATATGGCAAACTATGTTCCTGGAAATAAAAAATACTAAATAATGAGCAATCAAACTGAGCCATTGTGGGAAGTTTTTATAAGAAGCAAACAAGGTCTTGATCATAAGCATGTGGGAAGTTTGCATGCTGCGGATGCACAGATGGCCATAGAAAATGCACGCGACGTATATACACGACGGATGGAGGGGGTAAGTATTTGGGTAGTAGAATCAAAAAATATTCACTCCACCAACCCCGATGACGCCGGAAGCTTTTTTGACCCGGCAAATGATAAAGTATATCGCCATCCCACTTTTTATAATTTACCGGAAGAAGTGAAACACATGTAAAACATATCTCTGTCCCGCATAGGGCTTGAGAAAAAGTAAAGAATAATGTTAACTCAACCATTCAATAATATAACCATTCAGCCTTTAAGTTATTTACTTCATCTGGCAGATACTTCATTAATTATGGGGCACCGCCTTAGTGAATGGACAGGCCACGGGCCAATGCTGGAGCAGGATATGGCTATCACCAATATTGCTTTGGATCTTATAGGGCAATCGCGGAACTTTTACCAGCACACAGCAACAACAGCTAATACCATTTCAAACGACGGTAAAGATATTACCGAAGATGACCTGGCTTATCTGCGGGATGCAGGCGAGTTTAAAAATTTATTGATTACCGAATTACCTAATGGCGATTGGGGAAAAACCATTCTCAAAATATTCTTTTTCAGTGCCTGGCAATTTTATTTGTATCAAAAATTAATTTATTCTTCAGATGTTCAATTGGCAGCAATTGCCGAAAAATCCTTGAAAGAAGTTACTTATCACGTAAGATGGAGCAGCGAATGGGTAAAAAGGTTGGGAGATGGTACTAAAGAAAGCCACGAAAGAATGGAAAAAGCGCTGGAAGAATTGTGGCCATATACAGAAGAAATGTTTAACCCTTCTAATTATGAACGGGAAGCTATTAATAATCGTGTAGGTGTTTCCGTTAGTGAAATAAAAGATGAATGGTTTCATAAAATAAAAATTGTTTTTGAGGAAGCCACTCTTCACCTTCCAAAAGAAAATACATGGATGCAAACAGGCGGAAAGAATGGAATACATACGGAGCATCTTAGTTACCTGCTTGCTGAAATGCAGTTTTTACAAAGGGCTTACCCGGGTTGCCAGTGGTAAACGATTTTATTAACCAAAAAGAAAATGCACACCATCTCTAAAAATATTACAAAAGAGGATTTATGGAAATTAATGGAAACAATCTATGATCCTGAGATCCCTGTACTATCCATAACCGACCTCGGCATTGTAAGAGATATAAAAATTCAGGGCGGGGAAATAGAAATAATAATTACGCCTACTTACAGCGGTTGCCCGGCAATGGATGTAATTACCATGAACATACGTATGGCATTGCTAAAAGAGGGATTGTCCTTCGTAAAAATATCACGCCAACTTTCCCCCGCATGGACTACCGATTGGATGACGGATGCAGGCAAAGACAAATTAAAATCGTATGGCATAGCGCCACCTGTAGGAAAAACATTTGATAAAAATTATCTTGAAAATCTTACAGTTGAATGCCCCTTATGCCGTTCCAATAACACAAAATTGATTAGCCAGTTTGGCGCCACCGCCTGTAAAGCGCTCTATCAGTGCCTGGATTGCAGGGAGCCGTTTGATTATTTTAAATGTCATTGATTATTTTAAAGGGTGATTTATCTCATTATAAAGTTTAATTTTAAATCAAAAAAATTATGGACTGGCGCGATCATATTTATTCCAATCCTTTAATTATGTTCGGTAAACCTTGTATAAATAATATTAGAATTCCTGTGGATCTCATTTTAGAAAAATTGGGAAATGGATACTCGATTGAGGACTTATTATCTGCCTATCCGAAAATCTCTGAAGAAGATATTAAAGCGTGCATGTTGGTTAAACATTACAAATCATCAGCCGCACCTCATTAAACAATTTCTCAATTTTAAATGATAAAAGATTACGCATAAGAAATACCACTCCATGACATCCATTCTTTTTGAAATAAAAAATTCTATTGCCTTTATTACATTGAATCGCCCTGAAAAGTTCAATGCCTTCAATCGTGAAATGGCGCTCAGGTTGCAGGAAAAATTAGATGAGTGTGAAAAAGATACTTCTATCCGATGCGTTTATATTACCGGCGCCGGAAAGGCCTTTTGCGCCGGGCAGGATCTGGCAGAAGTTGCTGACCCCAATGGCCCCGGGATGCAAAAAATTTTGAGTGAACATTATAACCCCATTGTAACCAGGATCAGAAAATTAAATAAGCCGGTGATAGCCGCTGTAAATGGTGTTGCTGCCGGCGCAGGGGCCAATATTGCTTTATGCTGCGATATTGTTGTTGCTGCACAATCAGCTTCTTTCATACAAGCCTTTAGCAAAATCGGCTTAATTCCTGATAGCAGCGGAACCTATTTTTTACCAAGGCTGATTGGTTTTCAAAAGGCCTCTGCGTTGATAATGCTTGGCGATAAAGTTCCCGCAGAGGAAGCAGAACAAATGGGTATGATCTATAAATTTTTCCCCGATGAAATCTTTTTTATAGAATCGGAAAAAATAGCTTCCATCCTTGCCGCTATGCCTACAAAAGGATTGGCTTTTACCAAACAGGCATTAAATTTATCTTTGGAACAGAGTTTTGAACAACAATTAAAAACAGAGGATAAATTGCAACAAAAAGCCGCGGCAACCGAGGATTTCACAGAAGGCGTGCAGGCTTTTTTGGGGAAAAGGGAACCAAAATTTAAAGGTCAATAAATTTTAAATGGAAAAAGACAAACTAGCTGTTGCAGTAGTAACCTACATGATGGAAAAAGATTTATTCAGCCAGTGGCTGGGAATAGAAATTATAGAAATCAAGGAAGGCTACAGTAAAACCAATATGACGGTACGCAAAGAAATGATAAATGGCTTAGGCATTGTACATGGCGGAATTACTTTCTCTCTCGCAGACAGCACTTTTGCCTTTGCGTGCAACAACCGCAATAATTTATCAGTGGCTTTAGACACTTCCATTAATTTTTTAAAACCCGTTCACGTAAATGATGTGCTCATTGCGGAAGCCAAGGAAATACATAATGGAAGATCAACCGGGCTTTATCAAATCAGAGTTACCAACCAGCATAATCATACGGTTGCACTTTTTAAAGGAACCTGTTTCAGAACCGGAAAAGAACTCTTCACTCCCACCCAATGAATAAAAAAGGCATTGAAATATAATTGATGTAATGTTATCCTGATTCATTTCATAATAAAATAACCCACCGCAAGCCACACCAGTCCTTTTATTAAAAAGAACAGGAATCCCCAAAAACCAATACGTTTGATCCATGTAACCAAAGGTTTCTTATTCTTTTCTGTAGTCATCTTTGTTTCTTATTTTTTAGCGGGCAATCACCTGATACGTTTTAAAATCACTTTTCATAGGCGCTTCTTTTCCTTCTTTTTTGGCTTGGGCCAGGTCGGCAAATCCCCGCTTATGGCCTTCAAGAAAAGTTTCAGATTTTGTCCAGCCTTTAAAAGATTCTTCATTTTCCCAATGACTTATAATCAGGTAAGCATCTCCTTCTTTTGAAGGGCGCAATACCTGCATGTCAACAAAACCGGGCATGGTATCAACTTGTTTTGCCCTTGATGCAAATAACTCTTCAAAACGCCCGCGATACTCAGGTTTACAATCTATATAATTAATTGCAACAAAATCTTTATGGTTCATTTGTCTTCTTTAGCTCACAAAAATATCCTTCTCTTTAATGATGTGCTTTCAAAAACGGGAAAACTATTTTCAAAACCGTGAATTAAGATTCCGGTACTTGTTCATTAATTTTATAGAAAAAAATGATCTACCAATATAAAAATTTCATTCCCGTAATTCACGAATCTTCATTCATTCATCCACAGGCAGCGGTTACCGGAAATGTAATTATCGGAAAAAATGTATATGTGGGTCCTGGCGCCGCCGTTCGCGGCGACTTTGGCAAAATAATCATTGAAGACGGCTGCAACGTACAGGAAAATTGTACCCTCCACACCTTTCCGGGCGCAGCGGTTTTGCTGAAAGAAAATGCACACATTGGCCATGGCGCCATCATACATGGCGCCACCATCGGCAAAAACTGTTTGATAGGAATGAACTCTGTCATCATGGACAATGTGTTTTTAGGCGATGAATGTATTACAGGCGCCTTGAGTTTTATAAAAGCGGATCAGCATATTGCTGCAAGAAGTTTGCTGGTAGGCAATCCTGCTAAAATAATAAAATTAGTGAGTGATGAAATGATAAAGTGGAAAACGGGAGGCACAAAAATTTATCAGCAATTAGCAACGGATATGCATAGTGAATGGAGGCCTTGTGAACCGCTGAGAGAAATACCGGAAGAAAATAAAACCAAAGAAATGAATTATAAAACGTGGAATGAAACAAGGTTTGAAAAATAATTTATGTTGAATAATTTTTCTCGAGGTAGTAATAATCACAAAGATTATGAGTTGCTTTTTATAATCCTGCAGAAAGAGGATCCATTCCAATTCCTACTTTTAAAATTGTTAGAACATTACCCGGTTCTGGCAAGGCTCCCCGGTGGCTACCTTTATAGGTAAAACCGCTTTTGCGATAGCCAAATGCCCGGCAATATTATCAGTACTGGTAGGCTCTTCTATCCACCACGGATAAATTTAGCCAGCGCTTTGAGCCGTGAGTTGCGGACACTAAATCCTCCCTTCCAATTGATCCTTTACCCATTCAATTTCCCTTTCTCTTTTGAATTGAAACCATTGCTCTTTTTCTTTCCCGGCATTGTGTATTTGATGATTGAAATTGCCGAATGGCTTGTGCCCCTCAAGCGATGTTATCAGGCGGATCTTAGTAGCGCTTTCAGGAAGTGAGATCGCAAAATCTTCCATTATTCTAAAACTGTCGGATGATTCCATTTTTTCAATTTTTATGTAATCCGGATTCCCAAAAACTTTGTCAATATCTCCCGCCCATTCTCCTTCCTCATCATCCCAGTCTATATCCGGAAACCGATTTGCATCGGGAATGGCCACCACTTCAAAGGTAGTTTTTTGAAGAAAACATCTCATGCCAGCTTCCATGTTATCGGCAATATCATTTAGTATATGCTTTGAAACTTTGGAAGATACCTGAGGAAATTCCGGTTCCCAATTCTGGTAAGGGTTCTGTACCAAATTAGCATTATAGTATCTTTTATCCCCTGTTACTTCTTTGGCAATCCATTCAGGGATTTCAAAAATTTCATCTTCGCGTTGCAGTTCTATCTCTGCCATAATAAGCCCATCATTTTCCCCGGAAAACTCATCCACTTCCCACAGTTTCTTTTTATAAATTATTTTATACCTGGTTTTTTCCAGTTCTGCCGTGGAGAAATTATTGAGTAATTCTTCAGCATCTTTATGTGGTATTTCATATTCATATTCCAATCGGGTGGCTCCGGTGGATTCACCTTTTATCGTTATAAAGCTTTTTGTTTCTGTAATCCTTACACGAATTGTTTTTTTAGGATCGGTCAACAGATAACCCTGGCGATAATGCTGCCCTGCCGGTTTTGAAAGTGCCTGCCATTTTTGGTGATTCACCAAATATTTTCTTTCTATTTCGAGTGCCATATCGTTTTGTATTAAAAGATTATTTTCAATAAGTAGCCCTGCCCAATGATTCCTTACAAAATTAATTATCAATTCCTTTATCACTTATACATCATTGTTCCCTGCTTAAAGCCGGCCATTTCAATTTAAATGTAATAGGCTAAAAACAATAACGCTCCCGCCATATTTGTATGGCAAAATACAAAAACAATTCATAGAAAAAACTTCGCGACCTTTACCCCCAATGGAAAAAACAAATTTTATAGATCTGATAAAAGTTTTTTGTAAAAGCGGGCATGGTGGCGCAGGAAGCAAACATTTTATGCGGAACAAACTTACCGCCATGGGAGGGCCTGATGGTGGCAACGGAGGAAGAGGCGCTCACATTATTCTACGCGGCAATAAAAATTTATGGACACTTCTACATTTAAGATATTTTAAACATATTCTTGCCGAGAACGGAGAAAATGGCAGCAAGAATAATTGCACCGGACGTGATGGCAAAGACGTTATTATAGAAGTGCCGCTGGGAACCATTGCCACTATTGAATCCTCCGGCACTACCATAGAAATATTAGAAGATGGCGAAGAAAAAATTTTATTAAAAGGTGGCCGCGGCGGACTGGGCAATTCCAATTTTGCTACGCCAACCAACCAGGCGCCTGAGCACTCCCAGCCAGGCGAGCCGGGGGATGAAACTTTTGTAAACTTAGAATTAAAAGTGCTTGCTGATGTGGGCCTTGTGGGGTTTCCAAACGCCGGTAAATCCACATTGCTATCTGTAATTACCGCCGCCCGGCCCAAAATAGCTGACTATGCTTTTACCACATTAACGCCCCAGCTCGGCATGGTGGAATATCGGGATCAAAAAAGCTTTTGCATGGCCGATTTGCCGGGTATTATAGAAGGCGCCGCCGAAGGAAAAGGGCTTGGGCACAGGTTTTTGCGCCACATTGAGCGCAACCCGGTTTTGCTTTTCGTGATCCCCGCCGACAGCAACGATCATGGTGAAGAATATAAAATTCTGCACAATGAATTAAAAGAATATAATCCCGAGTTATTGGATAAAAAATTTGTGATCGCCATTAGCAAAAGCGACATGCTTGATGATGAATTAAAAGAAGCGATTGAAAAGGAAATTCCCAAAGAGATACCGCATATCTTTATTTCATCATTAACCAACAAAGTACTTGTAGAATTAAAAGACATGCTGTGGAAGGCATTAAACTAAATAGCATTTATATGAAACTATTGTCTAAGAAAAGTTTTTGATCAAGTATTTTCAAAACTATGAGCCGAAAAATTTTATTCTTTATTAATCCTGTTTCAGGAACTAAAAGCAAAGAGCAATTAGAAAAAAAGATCATTACAAAGTGTACAGAAAAAAGTATTCTATTTGAGATTTTATTTACTTCTCCGGATGGCGATTACACCTTTCTGAAAAATAAAATAGAAAAAGACGGTATTACGGATGTAGTTATCTGCGGTGGAGACGGAAGCATAAGCCCCATCATTTCTTCTTTATTAGATACAAAAATAAATATCGGAATTCTCCCGCTCGGGTCGGGAAACGGTTTGGCAACTGCAGCAGGAATTCCTAAGTCAATAGATAAGGCCTTTGAAATTATTTTTAGGGGAAACGCATCTCTTACCGATGTGTTTTTAATCAACAACCGGCTAAGCTGCCAGCTCAGCGGATTAGGGTTCGATGCCAAAGTGGCTTACGATTTTTCGCTACAAAAAAAGCGCGGACTTAATACTTACATCAAGCAGGCATTTAAAAATTTTTTCTCTGCAAAAACCTGGCTTTTTGAAATTGAAATAGAAGGCCACATTTTTAAAGAAGAGGCTTTTTGTGTCTGCATTGCCAATAGCAACCAGTTTGGCAATAATTTCAAAATTGCACCAAAAGCCAGTCTCAGCGATGGTTTACTCGATATAGTAATTATGAAAAAAACAAGTAAGCCAAATGTTCTTTTAGGATTGATAAAACAGGTATTGTCCGGAGAAATAAAAAGTATAAAAGAAAAAGACCTTCATAAAAAAAATGTACTTTATTTTCAGGCCGGGAAATTAAAAATAAAAAACGTAGAGGCAGCACCCCTGCATATTGATGGCGAACCTTCACTTACTTCAAAAGAGTTTTTCATTAAGATATTACCATCAGCATACAGTTTACTACAACCATAAACTACTTCTTCCCAGCCACCTAACACCTAATGGGTTGCCATTGCCAAAGTAGCTATACTCAAACGGACATTGCTGATTTTCAGGATCTCCGTAGCGCAGGATTC
>JBDSOE010000090.1:0-9924 GCA_039915005.1 Ginsengibacter sp. | reverse complement strand
CGTTACAGAACGTGTTGGAATTGATAGAGCAGTTGCCGCAAATAGCAACTTTGCATCTTATCAGTCACTCAAGAGGTGGTTTGATAGGCGATGTGCTGGCACGTTGTTGCAATGGCGATGAGAGCAGTCGTGGGTTTGATGTAAATGAAATTAATTATCTAAAAAAAGAAAACCGCACCGCCGACCTGAAAAATAATGAGGCTATTATAAATGCATTGAGTAATAAAAAAATTACCGTTGGCAAATTTATAAGAGTAGCCTGCCCTGCCAGTGGCACCACCCTGGTGGGCGATAGAATGGACCATTTTTTTAACATGACCTTTAACCTGGCTGGCCTTGTTACGGGCACGTTTTTAAATCCCGTTTATCAATCCTTTAAATCGCTGGCGGCTTCGGCCATTAATTGCAAAAATGATGTAAACACTTTGCCCGGCCTGGAGGCTATGAATCCCGAATCACCTTTTATAAAGGTGCTCAACAGTCCTCAATCCACTATCAGGTTAGATAGTCCACTTGTTATTATTTCCGGCAATTGCAAAACAAATTTTAGTTTTAAAGCATTGCTGATTATAGCAGCCCGTTTGTTTTTTACAAAGCACAACGACCTGGTGGTAAACACGGCTGCCATGTATCGGGGATCGCAAAGAAACAACCCCGTATATTATTTTTTTAACGAAGCTGCTGACACCGATCACTTTCATTACTTTAAAAACAAGGATACACAGGCGGCTATCCTAAGTGCATTAAAAATTCCGGAATTCACATTAATCCCCGATTTTCAAATTTTGCAAAGAGGTGCAGCAGGGCTGGATCGTAATGCGATCCTAAACCTTGATGGCGGCCAGGTATTTTCCAATACCGTTACAGGCACACGGCCTATTGCAGTGGTACTTCCGGGTATTATGGGCTCCAATCTCTCCGTAGCAGATAAACTGGTGTGGATTAATTATCTGCGTTTTTTGTCGGGCGGATTAAAAAAGATAGATATCAAATCTGATGAGGTAGAAGCCCTTTCCCTCATAAAAACTTCTTATGAAAAATTGGTAAAATACCTGCAACAATCTTATGATGTAGTAACCATTGCTTTTGATTGGCGGTTACCTCTCAACAGTTCGGCTGCCCTGTTTAAAGATAAAATTGAAGAGTTGCTTACTTACAGGCAGCCTATAAAAATTATTGGGCATTCTATGGGCGGTGTGTTAGTCAGGGATTTTATAATTACTCAAAAAAATACCTGGGATAAGCTAAATCAATCGCCTGGTTTCAAACTTATTTTTCTGGGCGCCCCCCTTGGCGGATCGTATCGCATTCCATTTGTATTAATGGGTAATGATGTGATGATAGATAAAATAAGCAAGCTCGATATTTTTCATAATAAAAAAGAGTTGCTGAATATTTTTTCCAGGTTTCCCGGCCTGTTAAACCTGCTGCCATTGACTGTTGAAAAAGACCGTGATTTTGGAGAATCTAATACATGGCAGGATTTAACTGCGGCAAAGGGCGAAAGCCAATGGCCGGTTCCATTGGCAGGCGATTTAAAAGATTTTGCTGCTTATCGCAATCATATTCTTCAATCGTATGAAAAGATAGATTACAGCAATGCCGTTTATATTGCCGGAAAAGATAAATCCACTCCCTGCGGATACCGCATTGAGGATACCGCCAAAGGAAAAGAATTGGTTTATTTAAGTACCGGAGAAGGAGACCAAAGTGTAACCTGGGAAACAGGAATTCCTAAAAAAATGATTGAAACCAATTCGGTGTATTATGTAAACGTTTCACATGGGGCACTATCGGCCGAACCATCCCTTTTTAGGGGCATTGAAGAAATATTGATATCAGGAGACACCAGCTTATTTAGTAAGGTGAGGCCTGTGGTGAGAGGTACAGAAAAAGTATTTAGAACTCCCCAACCCGACAATTATGATTTATCTCCCGAATCATTAGAAAATGCAATATTGGGTATTACTCCGGTTAATGTGGTAACCCAACCTAAAAGACAATTGCACGTAACAGTTTGCAACGGCGATCTCAGATATGCTTCCTATCCGTTATTGAGTGGCCACTTTTTAAATGATGGTATCACCAGTGCAGAATCTATTATTGATAAACAGCTTAATTATGCGTTATCAGACAGGCACCAATTGGGTATTTATCCGGGAGAAATAGGGAGCAGTGATTATTTTTCCACATCAGGCAATGGCTTTAAAGGTGCTTTGATTGTAGGGTTAGGCGCTTTAAGTTCCTTTACAGCCTATCAGCTTACACAAACGGTGCAGCAGGCGGTATGCAAATACCTGCTGTATGTAGATAAACAAAATGAAATTAATAATCAAAAAGAAACTTTGGGAATATCGGCCCTGATTGTGGGAAGTGGATATGGTGGCCTCTCCCTGGAAAATGCAGCGAGGTCCATTATACAAGGTGTGCAAAATGCCAATGATAAAATTGCCAAATTAAAAAATGATGCCGGTCCTGAAATTGAAAATTTAGAATTTATAGAATTGTTTGAAGATGTAGCCATGAGTTGTTTTTATTCCATATATAAAATTGCGGCAGAAGAAGAAAAGCAACTCAATTTTGAAGTAAATAAAAAGATAGTTTGTTTAGCGGGTAAAAGAAAAAGGATAATATTAAGCGGTGGCGAAAACTGGTGGAACCGCATTGTGGTAAAGTTGAAAGAAGATACAGAATATAAGGCCGACAGAAGTTGTTTTGTATTTAGCGCAAGCACAGGAGCAGCCCGTGATTTAGAAAGAGATTTATTTTTGAGTCCCAAAATAATTCAGCAAATGCTGGATGAAATATCTACTCAGAATCAGTGGAGTAAGGAACTGGCTAAAACTATTTTTGAATTATTAATACCCAACGATTTTAAAGAACAATTAAAACGCCGAAGTAATGCAAATTGGGTAGTGGATAATTATACGGCCGGCTATCCATGGGAACTTTTACAGGATAGCGTTTCAGATGCCAAACCCCTTTGTGTAAATGCCGGAATGATACGGCAATTAAGCATGAAGGATACGGATTTTAGAATTAATACGGTAGCTGCCAACAATGTGCTGGTGGTGGGCGATCCTTTTTTAGATGGGTACATTTCTCAATTGCAGGGTGCGGAGGATGAGGCCAATATGGTTGCGAACAAATTAAAAACCCTTGAGTTTAATTTGACCCTGAGTTTAAAGGAAAAAGCGCCCTCCATTATTAAAAAATTATTTTCACAGGATTATAAAATCATTCACCTGGCAGGGCATGGGGCCTTTAATGAAGCGGAGCCTGAAAAATCGGGAATGGTTATCGGCAAGGAATTATTTTTAACCACGGCGGAAATAAAACAACTGAGTTCCGTGCCCGAGTTTGTTTTTGTAAACTGCTGCTTTCTTGGCAAATCAGACGGGCAGGCAGAAGCCTTGTACAAAAGCAGGTACCAACTGGCGGCCAATTTCGGATCACAACTGATAACCAATGGTGTAAAAGCCGTGGTGGTAGCGGGCTGGGCAGTTGATGACGCTGCCGCTTTAAATTTTGCGCAGCAATTTTACAATTCTATGTTTGGCGGCGATTGTTTTGGAGATGCGGTAAAAAAAGCGAGAAGGTTTTGCTTTGATAACCATCCCGGTCAAAATACCTGGGGAGCTTACCAATGCTATGGCGACCCTTATTATAAGTTTGATGTAAGACAAAACAGTAAACCGGCTAAAAAGACTTATTTAATTTCAGAGGAGGCTGTTATTGATTTAAATAACCTCTTCAGCGAAATGAATATGGGCAATATATCAGATGATATTATTTTGAACAAAATGGATACCATTTCAAACGCAGTAGAGGTGGCAGACATTCGCAACGGAGCCATTACAGAAAAGGAAGCCTTCATTTATTCGCAGTTATTAAAGTATGATCTCGCTTTAGCCAAATTTGACGAATTGTTACAAATGAACGAGGCTTCTTTTTATGTATCCACGCTCGAAAATTTTTGTAATACAAAAGCAAAAAAAACCGTGTTTGAATTTAAGAATGGAACCATTACATCCAGGCAGGCAACGGTAGGAATCAATAAAGTTTTAGATGAATTGAAGAACCTGCTTTACATAAGCCCGACTACCGAGCGCTTCAGCCTGATGGGAAGTACCAATAAAAGAAAGGCATTTATTGCCGGCACCCTTGTGCAAAAAACAAAAGCATTGTCTGATGCTGCTTTTGATTATCAATATGCCCATAAAATTGCCGGTGATGATTGCAAACTTTATCCACTTACCAATTGGTACTTATTGGAAGCACTATTAGTTATGATGAGCAGCCGTGCATGGGGTACCACAACGGGCACCGGTAAAAACCAATATCAGATACCCACACTAAAAGCAGTAACGGCCTTGTTAGCAGAAACAAAACAGGAAGTAATCAATAGTAAGCAGTATGCCCATTCTTACGAGGATAAAATTGCATTGGTTACTATCATGTTATGTGAGCTATTATTGCAGCCAAAAAAAGTAACACAGCAATCATTTGATGATTTGTTACTGGCTTACAGAAATATATGGGCACAGATGGGATCCGTTGCAAAAAAATCGGCAGAAACTGAGCAACTCGAAATTATAATAAGCATATTATCCTATGCCACGGCCAGAGACATTTCTAAATTACACAAAGGACTGGTTGGGGTAAATGATGCATTAAATAAGATGCTGCTGAATGGATAAAGACCAGGCGAAAGAAAGGTGCGCGTAAAAAGAGCGACGCTGATAAATACCGCTTACTTTCCACAGGTGATTTTGGAATCAATAACTAAAAAAAGCAGGTGGCAATTTGATTGGAAGTATGAGTTAAATCAGCCTGAAAGAGAAGTTTACAAGCTGACAATTTCAAACAACCTTTCAGTAATTCAAGGACTTATTAGCTTAGAAATAAAAAGCGCCCATGTCTATATGCACTTAGTTGAAAGCTCACCTTTCAATAAAGGAAAATTAAAAGTATATTTCGGCGTGCCCGGGTAATTTGGTTGCCTTTGCATGTCGGCTTTCATTTCAACGTGGCTTTAACGGAAACGTTTCTTTTATTTCAAAAACACAACTCATTGACCATTATGTTAAATCATTAGGAGCGATTCATTTTGGCAGACGACTTATGATTATAGAAACAAGAGCAGCAATAAATTTAATCGACAAGTATTTTAAAAATAAAGAATAATGAAACAAAATAAAAATGAACTTGATGTTGATTTCATAGGTGGTTTAGTACCATTGACAAAAGCAGAAGAGAAAGCTATCAGCGAATTTATAAAGGCTGAAAAAGCAAAACGGGTTTTAAAGAAAAAACAAACCAAAAAGACGCAGAAAAAACCAGAACAAAACAGTCTGCCTGGCAAGCACGAATCGGTTACATCGGTTCCTATGTAAAGTAGGCTGGCATGCTAACAATGAGCATTGGTGCATGTTTCAGTAGCATTTACGGGCTGAAGGAATTCTGCTGAGCATTAGTTCTAACAATCAACTTTTAATTATAAATTTTGCTTATGTTCCGGGTTTGATGAGCAAGGAAATCCACACCTGCACAAAGCCCCGCTCGTTGGCCGAAATCAAAAACCTTCACAATGATTAACAATAAGACTACTCTGCCCAATGAATCCGATGAGTTGTTCTTAACTGACGGAGGGCTGGAAACAACGCTGATTTTTCTCGAAGGCTACGAACTTCCCTGTTTTTCTGCCTTTGATTTATTGAAAGTAGAGAAAGGATATAATGCTATAAGAGATTATTACAGGAGGTATTTGAATATTGCAAAAGATTTTAAGACAGGGTTTATCTTAGAAAGCCCTACCTGGAGAGCAAACCCAGATTGGATTGTAAAAACCGGATACCCTAAATCAGCAATTACTGAAATCAACGAAAAATCTGTGCACCTTTTAGCTTCTTTGAAAGAAGAATTTCAAGATGCGATACCTGCAATAGTTATCAGTGGCTGTGTAGGCCCTCGTGCCGATGGGTATAAGCCTGAAAAAAAAATGACTGTTGAAGAAGCTCAAAAATATCATTCCGAGCAAATAAGAGTTTTTTCGGGTACATCCGTTGATATGGTTTCAGCGATTACGATGAATTACTTAGAGGAGGCTATTGGTATTACCCGGGCAGCCAATGTTGTAAATCTCCCTGTTGTAATTTCTTTTACTGTTGAAACAAATGGCAACCTGCCTACAGGAATGGGACTGAAAGAAGCGATTGAACAAGTTGACGATAGCGTAAAAGAACCACCTATTTATTTTATGATCAATTGTGCTCACACGTCACACTTTATGGATATTCTATTGGATGGGATAAATGAGCAATGGACAAAACGGATTAAAGGAATTAGGGCAAATGCTTCTTGTAAAAGTCATGCAGAACTGGATGAAGCCACAGAATTAGATAGAGGAAATCCTCAGGAATTAGGTAGTGACCACAAAAAATTGAAAGACAAATTTACTCAGCTAAATGTATTTGGTGGTTGTTGTGGCACCGATGAAGAACACATACTTGAAATTATACGTCAAGTAAATGGATGTTAGAATGACTGCGCATAACCCTTTTTAGCGCAATGTCGCTTGCGCCATCAATAGGATGTTCTACCGCCAAAGCAAGCTGGGTGGCAACGGCAGCATCCACCGCGTTTCCACCCTGTCGTAAAATCTTTACACCTACTTCACTTGCCAACGCATGTGCCGAAACCACCGCACCTTTTTTGACCTGAATATTTTTATTGGTTTCATATTTTAAAAGCCTTTATTTTTTGCTGGTGCGCCCAGGAAAATAGGAGTGCACAGAAGCAAAACAGCAAAGCCAGGGATTGTAATTTATTCATAGAAAATAATTTGTAATTTTTATAATTCGTAAATAAAATTAGCCTAATTTCAAAGTACCTTTCAAAAGTTTAAAAACTAATTATGAAAAATATACTTTCGATTCCGAAAATAATTATTGCTTTTTTGTTTTTTTTCGCCATTGCTGTTACTTCCCAGGCGCAAAAAGGAACTATCAGGGGCGTTGTAAAAGACAATACAGGCCCGCTTTCCAATGCCTCTATTACCATTGAAGGTAAAGGTGCGGGTACCACTTCCAATAATAATGGTGAATATAATTTAAGCCTGGATCCCGGAAGATATAACCTGATTATTTCTTACGTAGGTTTTCAAACACAGACAACGCGTGTTATTGTAAGAGCAAATGAAATCTCCACAGTTAACGCTACATTATTTAACTCTACCACGGATCAGGAAATTGTAGTGGTTGGTAGCCGGGCTGTTGGCCGCAGTAAACTTTCATCACCTGTGCCCGTAGATGTAATTCCTGTTTCGCAGATAATTAATGACCTAGGCCAGGTGGATCTTAATCAGATACTCAACTTTATCGCACCCTCTTTTCAGTCTTCCAAACAAACCGTTGCGGATGGAACGGATCATTTGGATCCGGCTCAGTTACGTGGTTTAGGTACCGACCAGGTTTTAGTTCTTATCAATGGTAAGAGGCAACATCAATCCGCTTTGGTAAATGTAAATGGAACTGTAAATCGTGGACAGGTTAGTACCGACTTAAGTGTGATACCGGCTACTTCGATTGAAAGAATTGAGATATTAAGAGATGGCGCCTCCGCACAATATGGTTCAGATGCCATAGCAGGAGTTATCAATATCGTTTTGAAAAAGAAAACAGGTTTGTTGGAAGCCAGCGCCAGCTACGGTGCGTATATCACCAAATATCCAAAGAATTATGCCTTATATAAATTGCAGGGTAAAACAGATAATCCTGATGTGAGTATCACTGATGGCAATACATTCCAGGCAGCGCTTGGTTATGGATTTGATATTGGCAAAGGATACCTTACCCTGAGTGGTGAATACATCAACAGAGAGGGAACCAACAGAACAGGAACCTATACTGGCGCTGTTTATCCAAATGTAAATGGAGTAAACAAAGACGATTCAATAATGGCTGCAAAAGGAACCAACCGCAATACTTTTGATCTTCGTGCAGGGAATTCCGCTATGAAAAGCGGCGCTGTCTTTTACAACTTTGCTCTTCCTGTAGGTTCAAATGGCGAAGTGTATGCTTTTGGAGGCTACAGTAAAAAGAAAGGAAACGCTACTGGTTTTTACCGCTATCCATCGGGCATTCCTGGCAATGCGACAAATTATGCTTCTGCTGTATTTGCGCTTTACCCCAATGGATTTCTTCCGCAAATACTTTCTGACATACAGGATTTTTCCACTTCCGTAGGCTTTCGTACTAAGATTAAGGAATGGCATCTTGATATCAGCAATACTTATGGTATCAATACTTTTGGGTTTGGTGTAAATAATTCAGTTAACTATTCACAGTTTTCTATAGCAGGAAATAATCAGACAAAATTTGATGCCGGAGAATTAAAGTTTTACCAGAATACAGTGAATGCAGATATTTCCAGAAAGGTAAATGTTCTGGAAGGATTGAATTTGGCCGCAGGCTTAGAATACCGTATTGATGGTTTTGGAATAAAAAGTGGTGAAGAGGCATCTTATAAAAACTATGATGTACCATCTAAAGCGCAGGGAGCCGCACAAGTATTTCCAGGATTCCTAAGCACACTGAACGGTGATCAAACGAGAAACGATAAAGCGGTTTATATTGATCTGGAACAGGATTTTTCAAAACAATTTATGATGGCGGGAGCTTTACGCTTTGAAAATTACAGCGATTTCGGATCTACCTTAAATTATAAAGTAGCATCACGTTACAAATTCAGCGATGCATTTCTGATTAGAGCTTCAGTGAGTTCCGGCTTTCGGGCGCCATCCATGCAGCAGCGTTTTTATGAGAAAACCAATACCTTATTTATTTCTCAGGGTGGTAGTTTAGTTCCGGTTCAGGCTGGTACGTTTACCAACGACAGTAAATTGGCAGGGTTACTTGGTATTCCGAAACTGAAACAGGAAACCAGCAATAGCTATTCTGTGGGCATTGCGGCAAAGCCGTTCACCGGCTTTGAAGTAACTGTGGATGCTTACCAGATTGATATTAAAAACCGAATCATCCTTACTAATAATTTTGATGGAAAAACGAGTCCGCAGATACAAGCAATTCTTGACGAGGCGGGCGCTAACACAGCCAACTTTTTTACCAATGCAGTTGACACACGGGCAACAGGGCTTGAAGCGGTTTTTTCTTACCACACAAAATTAGGAGCAAAACAGTCGCTTACCACTTCACTCGCTACCACGTTTATTAAGAACACGGTGAAAAAAGGGGCTGACGGCAAACCAATCATTCATGCTTCCGAAATTCTTGTAAATGGAGGCCAGTTAAAAAACTATTTTAACCGCGAAGATCAAAGCAGGTTTGAAGATGCTAATCCAAAAAGCAAATTGAGCTTTGCTATAAATTATAAATACAGCAAGTTTGGCACAATGTTACGTTTCGTTCGCTTTGGAAAAGTAGCGTACAGGGATGGTGGCAATTCAGCCAACCCATTTGCGCCTAATGTAGTCCTGAATGCATTTAATGGCGTTGTAGAAGCTACTGATCAGGTTTTCCCAGCGAAGCTGGTAACAGACCTTTCATTTTCTTACCAGGTAACCCCTGAATTATCCGCAGTTATCGGCGCCAATAATTTATTCGATGTGTATCCTGATATTCAAGCCCACAGCAGTAATCAGAGCCTCGGCCGTTTTACTTACAGCCGCCGGGTAGAGCAACAAGGATATAATGGAGCCTATTATTTTGCAAGATTAAAATTGACTATCAATACAAAAAAATAAATTTAATTGTAATAATCAAAATAAAAACCGGAGAGAGGCATCTTCGGTTTTTTTATTTTATTTCTATAATCGCCAGGCACGAAATATTTCATAAAATGGTAAGCCTATCCCATTGCAAGGTTACATTCCTTATTTTCGTGCATAAATAAATTGATACGATG
>JBDSOE010000069.1:0-5963 GCA_039915005.1 Ginsengibacter sp. | reverse complement strand
GCAGACAATCCTTTTACTTCTATGGTAGCATGCAGGTCAGGAATTTCCACATGAAATAATTCTTTCAGTTTTTCCGATTCATCCTTGCTTAAAACGCTTTCGTCATTTTCATTTTTGTCAATCAGGTTTTCGGTGATGTCGGCATCCACTCTTACAAACTGAATATCGGTCCACTTCATCTCCATGTTGTTGATAAACGCAGCATCCACAATGGTTTCCAACTTCACTACTTTGTATTCCTTTTGCTCAGCTGCTTTTATAAAAGTATTTTGCTGAACAGGATCAGTGGTATATAACATCACTATTTTACCATCTTTATTTTTCTGCAAAGTTTCAGTAACCAATTTGTATTCCTCAATCGTATAAAACTTGCCACCTTCAGCCGCTTCAAACAAATTAAAGTTATTGGCTTTTTCCAAAAACTTATCATCGGTTATCATTCCGTATTTTACAAAAAGGCCAAGGCTTTCCCACTTTTCTTCAAATGATTTTCTGTCGTCTTTAAAAAGCTTATTCAATTTGTCGCCTACCTTTTTGGTAATATAAGCCCCTATTTTTTTTACATTCGGATCGCCCTGCAAATAGCTTCTACTTACATTCAGAGGAATATCGGGACTATCAATAACGCCATGCAACAGCATTAAAAATTCAGGAACAATATCTTTCACTTCATCCGTAACAAATACCTGGTTGCTGTATAATTGTATTTTATCTTTCTGAACCTCGAAGCTTCTTTTTACTTTAGGAAAATAAAGAATACCGGTTAGGTTAAATGGATAATCCACGTTCAGGTGAATCCAAAACAAAGGCGCTTCTCCAAACGGATACAATTCTTTATAAAAATCCTGGTAATCCTGTGGGGTAAGGTCTGCCGGTTTTTTTGTCCAGGCCGGTGCCGGATTATTAATTTGCTTGTCTTCGAAGAAAATAGGAACGGGTAAAAACCTACAGAATTTTTCAAGCATGTGACGGATTCTGTCAGGCTCCAGGAATTCAGCGCTCTCTTCATTAATGTGAAGCACAATGTCGGTTCCGCGATTTTCTTTTTCAGTTTCTACCAAGGTAAAAGCGGGGCTGCCATCGCATTCCCATTTTACCGCTTTCGAATCTTCCCTAAAACTTTTTGAAATAATTTCCACTTTATCACTCACCATAAAAGAAGAGTAAAATCCTAAACCAAAATGGCCGATAATGCTTGCTTCATTTTTTCCTTTATATTTTTCCAAAAACTCTTCGGCACCGCTAAAGGCGACCTGGTTAATGTATTTATCTACTTCTTCTTCCGTCATCCCCACGCCTTTATCTGAAATGGTGAGCGTCTTTTTTTCTTTATCAATAACCACATGAATATCGGTAGTGCCGATGTCGCCCTTTACTTCGCTGAGAGAAGAAAGTGTCTTTAATTTTTGCGTAGCATCTACGGCATTACTCACTAATTCCCGTATAAAGATCTCGTGATCACTATACAAAAACTTCTTAATGATAGGGAAAATATTTTCCGTTTGTACTCTTATACTTCCTGTTTGCATACTAATATTTTTTCGCACGAAGTTCAAAATAGATGCCATTTTAAAATTTATGACAGGATGGCAAAAACAATTTTAAAAGACCAGCACAAAACAGATGGGTTAAAATACATTACACGGAGTTAAAGAGAGGAGTCACGGAGAACCACTGAGAAAAAACTCTGTGCAACTCTGTGAAACTCTGTGGTTCTCTGTGCAGTTCTGTGTAATTACACAGAGTTAAACGGAGGAGTCACAGAGAACCACTGAGAAAAAACTCTGTGCAACTCTGTGGTTCTCCGTGCAACTCTGTGTAATTAAAAAAAGCTACCCAAAAATAGATAGGTAAACTGTTTATTTTTCCCCAAAAAAATTATTGTTGTATAATATTTATTATTATATTGCAATCCATTTTTTAAGCCTCCCACCAGAAAAATTTCCGCCTCTTTTGTAAGCAACATTTGCGTCCCAGGTATCCTGTGCAACAGTATCTCTCTAACCCGGTTTATTATTAATTAACCATTATTCTAATGGTTTCTCTAAAACATATTTATGTTTATGAAAAAGAATATTAGGCTTCAATACGCATCCTTATTATTATTTTGCTTGCTCGGAAATATAGGATGGGCGCAGGATTATTTCCGCAGTAAAACGAATGGCGATTGGTCTGTAACTACGACCTGGCAAGCTTCTTCCGATAATACAAACTGGGTTAACGCCACAACCTTTCCTACCTCACTATCCAATACCATCACCATACAGAGCGGGCATACTGTGGGTGTTACCTCATCCATATCGTTTGATCAAATGATACTGGCAGGAATTCTCGAATTAAAAAGCGGCGGTATCATAACTCTTGATAACGGAAGTGGGAATGATATGGATATTTTATTGGGTGGGTGGTTTCGAATTCTCACTAACAGCCCCTACTCTACTTCTTTTCTGCCCAACGGAAATGCTTCCGTAGCGGTAGAAAGAGGCGGCAAAATAACTCTCGGCGATGGAACCAATCCCACTTTTCCGGGAATTGGTTTTGAAAACTTAGCCACTTCTGCCAACAACATTTGGAAAGACAGATCGGTTTATGAATACAATTCGCCTACCACATTTGCAGCTTCCAATCTTACCTATTTCCCAAATTCTGCAATAAATGAAACTCCCATTTTTAGGGTTACAAAAATTAGTGGCACTCCGGGAGGGGGGTCAGGCACTACTATCAATGGTACTTTGGAAGTAAATTCAGATTTTGCTTTTACCGGCAACGGATTAAAAACTTTAAGAGATGGAATAACCGGAACAGCAACACTCACTCTACCTGCCTCTACAAATGGCTATACCATATCCTCTTCCACCGCCATATTGGGTGGCAATTTAAATTTGCTATTAAATGAAAATCTTCGTCTAAGCAATGGCGTTACGGTAACGCCAGGTTCAAACATTGGCGTTACGGGTTCAAAGGGTTTTCTTAAAACTACAGGGAGTTTTAAAGTGGATGGTGTTATTGATATTAGCGATGTTACAATTTCAAATACTGTTGCTTCCGGTGGTGATGTTACAATAAATGGCATCTTAAAAACATCTCATCCTAATGGATTGTATAATCCGGGAAATATAGCATCTGGCACCTTATTCATTAACGATGGAAGTACCATAGAATATAATGCAAACGGGAATCAGGATATAACCTCATCCGCTACGCTTGGTAATAGCTATTATAATATCACCTTTTCAAACTCAGGCATAAAAAAATTAAAAAGTGCCACTGCCGTAAATACTTTGGGAACTGTTACTATTACAGGGACCTCAGTAATCGTGGATGCAACGGGATTTAATTTAGGGCTGACGACAACCAATACCACCATTTTTAAAATGGATGGCGGAAGATTAATACTGGGGAGCGTAAGCACACAACCCAATATGGGAGGCACTTATAACCTTACCGGTGGCATAATAGAGTTCGCTCATAATTTAGGTACTACTCAAACCGTACGAAATAAAACATACCAGGGCATTGAGATAACCGGTAATAATGTGGGAAACTCTAATGGCAATATTTCTCTAAATCCCGGTGGAAGTTTTATCGTAAAAAGTGGCGGAATATTCACTATCAATGACAACAATATTACAGGCATCACTGACGGCAGTGCAAGTGTAACAGTAGAATCGGGAGGCATCTTGAGAACCGGTAATAATAAAGGGTTTAATGGTTTCACTTCTGCTCTCACTGAAAACTCTTCCATCCATTCCAGTATAACCAGCATTACTTTACAAAACGGAAGTACAATTGAATATACCAGAAACGGCGATCAGCCAATAACCAATACCAACAACCTTGTATATAGCAATCTTACTTTATCCGGTTTAGGAAATAAGACAGCTCCTGCAAATACGCTAATTATACTAGGCCATTTAAAAAAGACAACCAGTTCCGTTTTTATACATAACAATGGAACCGTATCATTCAATGGTGCTTTGCTGCAAAATTATAATTCTATATTTCCTCAAATCATTTTCAATAATCTTACCAATAATAATACAGTGGGGCTTAATATAAATGATAGCCTATCAATTTATAAAGAGCTTTTATTGGGAGCTAATTCTAAAATAAATATAAACGCAGATATAACACTGAAAAGCAGCATTAGCAATACGGCCAACGTAGCGCCTATACCAGGCAATGCAATTATCAATTATGGCCTCAACGGCCGCTTTATTGTAGAACGCTTTATTCCCGGTCATTCCAAAGCCTGGCAATTATTATCAGCGCCCGCAAAAGGAAGTACCGTACATGATGCCTGGCAGGAAGGAAATGCGCCGGTCAATAATACAAAACCGGGCTATGGTATTATTATTACCAGTAACAGAAGCACATGGTTAGCTGATGGATTCGATTTATATTCCGCGGGTGGCCCTTCCATGAAAACCTATGACCCGGTACAGAACAATTGGATAGGTATCAACAGCACTTCCAACCTCATTGAAAATGAAAAAGGCTATATGCTGTTTGTTCGTGGCGACAGAACTGTTACGGATTACAACCAGCCGTCAACGTCAACTGTTTTGCGCACGAAAGGAAAGGTATACGCCCCGGGAACAGAAGCTCCAACAATGATTACGGTGCCCGCCAATAGTTTTGCATCGGTAGGTAATCCGTATGCCTCTTCAATCGATTTCGAAAAGATATATGCTTCATCAGCAGGGATCAATCATTCATACATTATTTGGGATCCGCAATTAACAACCTCAGGATTTTCTGTTTATGGTCTTGGCGGATTCCGTACTATTTCAGGAAATTCCGTTGCCCCTCCAAGTGGTAATTACATAGATGGTTCCATTCCTCCCATTCAATCGGGCCAGGCATTTTTCGTTCAAACCGCTTCCGCTTCTTCAGGTACTCTCTCTTTTGATGAAAGCCACAAAGTATCCGGGAGCGCTTCTATCTTCAGAGCCGGCAATATTTTCACCGAGCCCAGGGCCCAACTACGAAGTAATTTGTACGTTGATTACAATGGCCTTAAAATATTGATAGACGGGGTTCTTACACAATTTCATCCTGATTATTCCGACAAACTGGACACATGGGATGCGATAAAAATTATCAATGCCGGAGAAAACATAGGCATTGCAAGTAATGAAAAAATCCTTGCCATTGAGCGCAGGTCGTTGCCTTCAGAAAAAGATACGCTGTTTTATAATCTTAGCCATTTGAAACAACAACCCTATCTGCTCGAATTAATTTCCAACCAAACAGACGCTTCCGGGCTTGATGCTTTTTTGGAAGATAATTACCTGCATACACAAGTAGCATTGAGCAGTTCAGATACTACTATGATCCCTTTTACAAAAGACAATGTCTCCGGCTCTTATGCAACCAATCGTTTCCATATAATATTCAAAGCTGCCGAAGGCCCGCTCCCTCTTACTTTTACTAACGTAAATGCCTACCCGCAGAATAAAGATATTGCAGTGGAATGGAAAGTGGAAAATGAAAAAGGGATTTTAAATTATAACCTGGAGACATCAAGAGACGGAACGTCATTCGCCAGTGCAATAATAATAATTGCAAAAAATAAGGAGAGTAGTTTTTATCAATGGCTTGATATCAAGCCTTCCCCGGGACATCATTATTACCGGATAATGACCACGGAAATGAATAATAAAATACAATACAGTAAGGTGGTAAAAGTTTCGATGGATAATGTAAAATCCGCGATACGTATTTATCCCAATCCGGTAAAAGATCGTGTCATCAATTTGCAATTGAAAAACCAACCGGCCGGGATATATATAGCACGGTTGCTCAATGCAGCCGGGCAGTTAATTTTATCAAAAGAAATCAATCATCCGGATGGCACCAGCAACGAATTAATTATGCTTAATAAAAGTGCCGTGCATGGCATTTATCATCTCGAAATATACATGCCTGATGGTGAAAAAGTAGTGGAGGAAGTGGTGTAT
>JBDSOE010000051.1:0-11353 GCA_039915005.1 Ginsengibacter sp. | reverse complement strand
AAGGGTTTTTTATTATTGGTTAGTAATCAACCTTCAATTTATATAGGGAAAATCAAAGGGTATTTATTTTTATTATGCAAATTTTAAACACGAATTTTTAAACACGAATTACACGAATTAAATTCTCGACTTACAGCATGCTCAGCTTTGTATTCCTTAATTCTAAATTCTTCTTCCTTCCTAATTCATAATCCATCTATTTACTTTTTTTTACACGAATTTTATTAACTAATTACACGAATTAAATTCCCAACTTTCTCATAACTTATAACTCCTAACTCATCACTCCTCACTCATCACTCATCACTCCTAATTCCTAATTCTCAATTCACAACTCATAACTTCAAATCCCCCTCGTCTTCAAACATTTTTATCAATCCGGTTTTGCAGGAGTCCAAAAAACCCTTTAAAGTTATTCTTGGTTTTACCGCATGCGGCTCATCAACCATTACTACTTCTTCTTCGTTTATACCTGCCTGTTGTAAATGAGGCGGGATATTTATTTTCGCATATTGAAGTTCAAATTGCTTGCGTTCGTTTTCATAATCATTGTATCCTTTTAATATTAAGCCCAGGCAGGTAGCGTACATAGGTTTGGCAAGTTCTTCTATATGCCCTGCTGCAAGATGTTCATTTGGGTAACCTATGCGCGCATTCAAACCAGTTACATATTCAGTCAACTGAATTAAATGTTTCAATTGTGAGCCGCCCCCTGTGAGTATGATACCGCCATTCAGCATCCGGTTATCGAGGCCTACCTGCTTTAAATGATAGGCCACAAAATCCATTATCTCGCTCATGCGCGCCTGGATAATTGCTGCAAGATTTTTGACACTGATTTCTTTGGCAGCCATTCCGCGCAATCCTGGTATGGTAATAAATGTATTGGATTTCATTTCATCAGAAAGAGCGCTTCCAAACTGAACTTTCATCTGCTCTGCCTGTGTTTTTAAAACCCCCAATCCTGATTTAATATCATTGGTAATGTTCTCCCCGCCAAAAGGAATAACGGCGGTATGTTTCAAAATGCCTTCATAAAAAACAGCAAGGTCGGTGGTGCCGCCGCCAATGTCAACAATGGCAACTCCTGCCTCCAGGTCGTGATCGCCCATAACAGCCGCCGCTGATGCAAGAGGCTGCAGCACGAGGTCTTTTATTTTTAATCCGGCCTTTTCCACGCTGCGGTTAATATTTCTTATGGCATTTTTATCGCCGGTAATAATGTGAAAGTTGGCACCCACTTTTACACCACTGTACCCAATAGGGTCAGGAATATTCTGAAAATTATCAACTGTAAATTCCTGCTGTATCACATCAATGATCTGATCCCCGGCGGGTATATATGTTTTGTATTGATCATTCACCAACTGGTCAATTTCTGCCTGTTTAATTTCATTATCCGTATCCTGCCTTACAATGTCGCCGCGCGTTTGTAGGCTCTTGATATGATGTCCGGCAATACCCACATACACTTCGCTTATGGGCAAATTGGGATTGCTTGCATAGCAATTTTCCAAAGCGGTCTGAATGGCTTTAATGGTTTGATCAATATTAAGCACCATGCCGTGTTGCACGCCATTACTATTAGCACGCCCAAAGCCAAGAATTTCAAGTTTACCAAACTCATTTTTTCTCCCGGCAATGGCGGCAATTTTTGTAGTGCCAATGTCGAGGCCTACAATAATGGGTTGTTCGTTGTTCATAATTTATTTGTTTTTGTTCCTGCTTTTTATTGCTTAGGGTGCTTTATAAAAAGCCGTTTGTTATACTTTTTTTTATGTTTGAAATCTTAATTCATAACTAATAATCGCTCTTCGGCGGCATCACTGCTTTAGGTTCCTGCACACTTTTTTGGTCCGGCTTTTTTGCTTCATTTTTCTTTACGGTTACCTTCTTTGCCGCCTCCTTTTTTATGGTGACCGCCGCCGGTTTCACGGAAGGTGTTGCATTCACTGCCGGTTGCTTTTTTATGGGCAGGTTGTTTTTAAAAATTGGTTTTTCAGGATCATGAATAGGGGTTACAGTACCAGCTTCTGTTTTATTTTCAGTCACTATATTCTTGTCAACCGGAATATTTTCTATAACGGGTGAATGATTTACATTGATCTTATTATCATCCGTATCCATTAATTGAATGCGGGTAGAATCATTGGTTTGTTTTTGCGCTTCGGCAATAATGTTTTTCATGATCTGCACGGCGCGGAGAGAATCTGCTTTCATCACTTTCACATCGCTGTTGACCGCCACTATCTGGTCCTTAAACTGAAGATCAAGAATGGAGTACCTGCTCCATCCGGTTTTTGTTTGCACCTGTTTATAAAAGGCAAGCAGCTTATTAAATTTTTCTTTGTAGCCATCCACATTTCCGAAACGAATTACCTGGTTGCCCAATTTTGGAATCAGTTCAAAACTTCGTGAAGGCGTAATGTCTATTTGTTCAATCTGCGCCATCCAAAACGGATCATTACCTATATATTCCCCCATCAGTTTTATCCCTTTAAGAAGAGCGCTGTCCTCCCTGGTTAATATAATTACCTCCGTTGGGAAGTTAGTAAACACCGGAAGGCGTGCAGAAAATTTATCGCTCAATGGCAACCTCTTTAAGGCACTGTCCATATAAAAGGACGCCCCCGAAACTGTGAAGATGCGGGCAATGGGTTCCCGCTCTGAAATGGCTACCTGCAACACATTATTATTGTCAAGAAATATTTCAGCCTCTTTTATCCACTGATCTTTTTGCAAGGCATTTTCCATTGCCACAAGATCAAGAGATGCCGCTATGGCTTTCTCCAGCTTTTTGCCGTGAACACGTTCCAGTATTTTTAATACATCTTTTTTATCAATAAAATAATTATTCTGTACGCCCGAAATATTTATTTTCACACTAACCACAGGCTCATTATTTTTCCTGGTGATGGCGGCCACCAGCAATACAATCATGCCTGAGCCCAGCAATATCCATACTAAGGCTGCAAGAATTTTTGAAAAGGTATATCGTTTATTTTCCGCCATTTTTTATTTACTATTCAATATTATTTTTTTTATAGGTTCAATTAATTGGTCAATGTTTCCCGCCCCGGCGGTAATTAATAGTTGTCCATAACTGCTTGCCTGAACCGATTTCAAATAATTACTTCCGAGGTAATTCAATAATTCTTCTTTAGAAATAATATCAGCATTTTCATTTTCCATTTTCTTTACAATCAATTCGCTGGTAACACCATCAATTGGCGACTCTCTTGCCGGATAAATGGGAAGTAATAAAACTTCATCTGCGAGGTCAAGCGCTTCTGCAAACTCTTTTGCGAAGTCTCTTGTTCTTGTAAAAAGATGCGGCTGAAAAATCACTGTACAACGTCTTTTACTAAACAAACTTTTAGCGCTCCTGATCAACGCCTTCAATTCTTCCGGATGATGCGCATAGTCATCAATATAAACCACGTTATTTTTGTGTCTGGTTGCTTCAGTAGGGCCTATGATATATTCAAATCTTCTTTTAACTCCTTTGAAACCGGCAACCGCATTTCTTATTTTATCCGGATCAATTTTTAAATAATGGGCTATTGCAATTGCTGCCACAGCATTTTCAACATTGTGCATGCCGCCCATATGTAAGGTTACTTTGTCCATCATCCAGTCCTGGGCCATCACATCAAATTCATAGCTGCCATTGTGCATGGTAATGTTGGAAGCATATACATCAGCCGCATCATTCTGAAGCGCATAACGGAGATGGTTAGCCGCAGTAAACTCTTTATCACTGAGGCCAAACCGTGTTAATAATAATCCTCCCGATTTTAGTTTCTCCCCAAATTCCACAAATGCGGCGCGCATATTTTCCACGGTTCCGTAAATATCCAGGTGGTCCGCATCCATAGCAGATATAAGCGCTATATCAGGTGATAATTTCAAAAAGCTCCGGTCGTATTCATCTGCTTCCACTACATCCACAGCATGAGTATTACTCCAGAAATTAGTATCATAGTTTACTGAAATTCCACCAAGGAAAGCATTACAGCCAAAACCGGAATCGCGCAGAATATGAGCCGTCATAGTGCTTATGGTCGTTTTCCCGTGTGTGCCGGCGATACAAATATTAAAAGAGGCTTTGGTTATTTCCCTTAGCACATCACTGCGTTTGGATAATTCATAATTGTTTTGCCGGTACCAGTTATACTCTTTATGATCTTTTGGAATTGCCGGCGTGTAAATAATCAGTTCCGCTTCCTTATCCACCATTTCTAAATTATCTTCATAATGAATAATGGCGCCTTCCCTTTCCAATTGCTCGGTAAGCGCAGTGCGGGTTTTATCATAACCGCTCACCATAGCATTTTTGCTTAAATAATACCTTGCCAAAGCGCTCATGCCAATGCCGCCGATGCCAATAAAGTAAACACGCGATATGGTTGCGAATTCTTTCATCTGTTTGTTGAAGCCAATACTTTATTTATTTTTTATTTAAAAATACTTTTCAAAATTTCTCCTGCTATCGTTTCATCAGCATCACTATTGCCCATTTTTGAAATGTTGTTCTCAAAGGATTCAATTTTCTTTTCATCCTTTACCAAATCCAAAAGCGTTGGCATCAGCCTCGTTTTCACTTCCGCATCCGGGACCATGCAAGCAGCGTCTTTACTCACTAATGCCTGCGCATTTACGGCCTGGTGGTTTTCCGCCGCAAAAGGATACGGAACAAAAATGGCAGCCTTTTTTACTACACACAATTCCGCAATCGTCATGGCGCCGGCTCTTGCTATCACTACATCTGCGGAAGCATACGCATATTCCATCCTCGATATAAAAGCATTTGTCCACAGGTTGTTTCTTTCCTCTTCCACTTTCGCCGCTTTGCCGGAATAGCTTTTACCCGTTTGCCAGATTAATTGCAGGTTATTCTTTTTAAAGGCATCCACATTTTCTCCTATTACTTCATTAATACTTTTTGCACCCAAACTGCCACCCATTACAAAAACGGTTTTCAATCCCTGTTTCAATCCAAAAAAACTCAATGCCTCTTCTTTAGAAATTTCTTTAGAAAAAATCTTTCGCACCGGGTTACCCGTTTTCATTATTTTTTCTTTGGGAAAATATTTTTCCATTCCTTCTGATGCCACAAAAATCTTTTTCGCTCTTTTGCCCAACATCATATTGCTTTTTCCCGCAAGAGAATTGGCCTCATGAATAAAGGTGGGAATACTCCTGGTTTGCGCCAGTCTTAAAACCGGGAAACTTGAATAACCGCCCACACCCAATACCGCATCAGGTTTAAATGATTTCAAAATCTTTCGCACCTGGAAATAGCTTTGCAATAATTTATAAGGCAATGCTATATTCCGTATCAAAGAACTCCTGTTGTAACCCGCTATGTCGAGGCCGGTTATTTTATAGCCTGCCTCTGGAATTTTTTCCATCTCCATTTTTCCTTTGGCTCCCACAAATAAAATTTCAACCAAGGGGTTTATTTTTTTTAATGCGTTGGCAATTGCCAACGCCGGAAAGATATGCCCTCCCGTTCCGCCTCCCGCAATAATGATCCTCACCGTTTCTTTTTCTTGTGAAACGGCACGGCTTTCTCTTTCCATAATATCGTCATTACTCCTTTTCATTACTCTCTTCATTATTTGCTGAAGGTATTTCTTCCGTTTGCTGAGTAGCTAACGCAAGGCCCACACCCTCTGCCTGCTCTACATTTCGCGCCACACTCAATATAATTCCGATCGAAAAACAAGTAAACAAAAGACTACTTCCGCCCATGCTCACCAAGGGCAGGGTAACACCGGTGGTGGGGAAAATATCTACGTTCACTGCCATGTTTACCATTGCCTGAATCACCAATGTAAAACTCAATGCCACCGCCAGGAAAGCCCCAAATGCATAAGGGCATCGCCGGAAAAGGCGTATGCTTCGAAACAGGAAAAGAAGGTAAATCAGCAAAATAAAAGTTCCACCCGCAAGTCCATATTCCTCAATAATAATCGCATAAATAAAATCGCTGTATGGATGCGGTAAAAAATTTCTTTGTTCACTTTTGCCAGGGCCTTTCCCTAAAAAGCCACCGGTGGCAATGGCAATTTTTGCCTGCTGCACCTGGTAAGAAGCATCTTCTTTTCCGGCATACATAAAATTTTGCACACGCTTTACCCAGGTAGGTAATCTGCCCACAGACAACACAGCCGGTAAATCTTTTGGCATCTGTTCTTCCTTATCATAATAATGACTCGCTATGGTTACCAAAAGAATAATCGGTATTAACGCGCCTGCCACCACTATCATGATGTGGCGAACGCTTACCCGGCCAATAAACATCAGCATGAGGGCTATACCGCCTATTAATACAGCGGTTGACAAATTAGCGTGCGCAATTAAAACACAAATAATACCCACAGGAATTATCAAAGGAAGAAATCCTTTTTTAAAATCTTTAATTACATTTTGCCTCCGGCTTAGTAAGCGGCTCATATACATGAACAACGCGAGCTTCGCCAAATCGGATGTTTGAAAAGTGAGGTTGATAACGGGCAATTTGATCCAGCGATTGGCATCGTTGAGGCTGGTGCCATAGATTAAAGTATATAACAAAAGCGGTATGGAAATTAAAAATAAAATGGAGGAGACCTTTGAATAAATGGTATAATTGACGCGGTGCGCCCAATAAATAATGATGACGCCGAGGCAGATATAACCCACCTGCCTGAACAAATAACTTTCAGTGCTTTTATTCATTTTATATGCCAACGACCCAATGCTGCTATAGACCACCAGGATGCTGATCATGGTAAGCAAAATCACAATAGCCCATATCACTTTATCCCCTTTTGTACGGTTCAAAAGATTACCAGCAACGCTCTTCGCTGAAGTTAATGATTCAGATGCTATGGGTTTGGCTTCACTCATTTTAATTTATATTCCTCACTGTTTATTTTTTTAAAGACTCTTCACCGATTCAATAAACTGCATTCCCCGGTCTTCATAATTTTTGAAAAGATCAAAGCTGGCGCATGCCGGTGACAATAAAACCACATCTCCTTTATCAGCAAAATGGAATGCTGCCTCAACAGCGTCTTTGGCACTTCCCGTGTTTACTATCAATGCCACATCCTTCCCAAAAGCTTCGTGTATTTTTCTGTTATCAACCCCCATGCACACAATGGCTTTTACTTTTTCATTTACAAGGTCTTTTATAAAAGAATAATCATTCCCCTTGTCCACCCCACCAAGAATCAGGATCACAGGTTTGGTCATGCTTTCCAATGCATACCAGGTGCTGTTTGTGTTAGTGGCCTTGCTGTCATTTATAAATTCCACACCCCTTATAGTAGCCACCGTAGCCATTCGATGCTCAAGGCTCTGAAAAGTTTGAACCGCATCCCTGATCTTTTCTTTACGGATGTCCATCACCGCTGCTGAAAGCCCTGCTGCCATTGTATTATATTGATTGTGTTTCCCTTTTATGGCAAAGTCATCTACGCTCATTTTCATTTCTTCTTCTTTCCATTTTACATGCATTTCAGCATTAACTATATAGGCGCCCTCAGGCAATTGTTTATTCATACTTATTCGTAATGGTTTAGCTCTGTTTAAAAATTGACTCAGATATTTTTTCGTTACCTCATCATCATCATTATAAATAAAAACGTCTTCGCCTGTTTGGTTTTCGATTATCCTGAATTTACTTTTTATATAATTTTCAAATTTGTATTCATACCTGTCTAAATGATCTTCCGTGATGTTAGTTAGCACGGCTATATCCGCCCTGAAAGTTTTTATATCATCCAATTGAAAAGAACTTATTTCCACTACATAGATCCCTTTCGGTTGCTGGGCTACCTGCCTGGCAAAAGAGTAACCGATGTTTCCCACCATTGCGCAATCCAGTTCTGCCGTTTTACAGATGTGATAGATCATTGCAGTGGTAGTTGTTTTTCCATTGCTCCCCGTGATCGCCACTATTTTACTATCGCCTTTGTACCGGTAAGCCAATTCTATCTCACTGATTATTTCAATACCACTCTTTCTTATCTCTTTCACCATCTCATTTTTCTCCGGTATGCCGGGGCTTTTTACAATGAGGGAGGCATTCAATATTTTTTCTTTTGTATGAGCGCCTTCTTCAAAATCAATCGCATGAGAAACCAGTTCTTCTTTATGTGCCGGTGCGATGAAGCCACTGTCACTTACAAATACATCAAACTCTTTTTGCTTTGCCAGCAATGCAGCCCCCACGCCACTTTCGCCGGCACCCAGTATTACCAATCTATTTTTCATTCGCTTTTAATTGGGATAAACAATTAAAAAAAAGGTTTTTCAATGGTATGAACTTAACGGGTCAGACAGCCATCAAAGGAATTGGGACCAATAAATTCATTCACATTTTTTTAAAAAAGCATTTTCATAAAGACAAACTGAATTCTTTTAAACACGGATTTTTTTAAATACTAATTACACGAACTCCTAATTCATAATTCATAACTCCTAATTCCTAATTCTTCTTTACCTCAACTTTAAAGTAACCACCGCAAGCACCACTGTCAAAAGAGTAACCACCCAAAATCGCACAGCAATTTTACTTTCATGGTACCCCAATTTTTGATAGTGATGATGTAAGGGGCTCATTAAAAAAACCCTTCTGCCTTCGCCATATTTTCTCTTAGTGTATTTAAAATAACCCACCTGAATCATTACACTTAAATTTTCTACCAGGAATACAAAACAAAATATGGGGATCAATAATTCTTTACGCACAATAATTGCCAGCGATGCAATAATTCCGCCCAGTGCAAGACTTCCTGTATCGCCCATGAAAACCTGTGCCGGATAAGCATTGTACCATAAAAATCCAATACAGGCGCCCACAAAAGCAGCAATAAAAATGGAAAGTTCGCTCAGGTTGGGTATGTACATGATGTTGAGATAATCGGCAATGCGCACATCGCCGCTTACAAAAACAAACACGCCGAGACCTATTCCTATTATCGCGCTTACACCGGTGGCCAATCCATCCAATCCGTCCGTAATATTAGCGCCATTTGAAACCGCCGTTACAATAAAAATCACAATGAGGATGTACAGAATATAGGTGTAATCCTCCATGCTTTGCGGTAACAGTTTTGCATAATTAAATTCATGCGATTTCACAAAAGGGATGGTAGTTATAGGTGTCTTTACCGTTACAAAACGATGTACTTCCCCATCGGTAATTACGGTTTCTTCGCTAAGCTTATGCTCGCCCCGCTGAGGCACAAAAGTACTCCCCGCCTTGCTACCGATGATCTCTCTTTTTACATTTACATTTTGATTAAAATAAAGAGTGGCACCAATAATAATTCCAAGAATTACCTGTCCGAAAATTTTAAATTTCCCTGACAGTCCATCAGCATCTTTCTTTTTATAAGCCACCCCCCGGGCCTTTGAATTGCGTCGGGCTTTTATTTTTAAATAATCATCCACAAATCCAATAACCCCCAGCCAGATGGTGCATAGCAGCATCAATCTTACATACACTTTATCCAGGTTGGCAAGCAATAAAGTGGGCACCAGGATACCGAGTAGAATTATTATTCCGCCCATGGTGGGCGTACCGCTTTTCATTTTTTCACCTGCCAATCCGAGTTCCCTAACTGATTCACCAATTTGTTTTTTATTTAAAATTCTTATTAATCGCTTACCATAAACCGTTGTGATGAATAATGACAATAACACTGCCCCCAGCACTCTGAAAGAGATGAATTGGAAAAGCCCACTGCCCGGAAATTTTATTCCGTGTTGAGTAAACCATTCAAAAAGGTAATACAGCATTTTTGTTTTTTTCAGTCTTCCTAATTCCCCCGCAGAGGACTTTGGCAAAAGTTTTTTTAAATCGTTTTATTATTTTATCATTCGCCTTTAATTATTTATCCAGTAAAGCAAACATTTCAATCAATATTCTTTTATCGTCAAAATCATTCTTCACTCCCATTATTTCCTGGTATTTTTCATGGCCTTTTCCGGCTATTAAAATAATGTCCTTTTTTTGCGCCAGCGTAATCGCTGTTTTAATTGCTTCTTTCCGATCGGTAATGGAAATACATTTTTTTCTTGCGGTAACAGGTACACCGGCTTCCATTTCCTTTATGATCTGTACCGGATCTTCATTGCGCGGATTATCAGAAGTAAAAATGATTTTATCGCTGTATTCACAAGCCACCTCGGCCATTTCAGGCCTTTTTGTTTTATCCCGGTTGCCACAACAGCCTACTACGGTTATCATTTTTTGCTCGCCTTGTCTAAGGTTTTTTATAGTGGCCAATACATTGAGCAGCGCATCAGGAGTATGCGCATAATCAATAATGCCCACTATCTTTTCCCTCGGCGACATCATATAATCAAACCGGCCTTCGGCGCCCTCCAGGCTGCTTAATATTTGTAAAACACTTTCTTTATTTTCTTCCAAACAAATGGCAGCGCCATACACAGCCAATAAATTATAAGCATTGAAAGTGCCGATCATCCTGAAATGAACTTCCACCTCATTGATCACCAGTTCCAGTCCCAATAAAGAATCTTCAATAATTTTTCCTTTAAAATCAGCCATCGTTTTCAGACTGTATAAATACTTTTTGGCTTTGGTATTTTGCAGCATCACGCCTCCCCGTTTATCATCCGCATTACTTAGTGCAAAGGATGTGGAAGGCAATGAATCGAAAAAAGATTTCTTTACTCTTATGTACTCATCAAAGGTTTTATGATAATCAAGATGGTCATGAGTGATGTTGCTAAAAATGCCCCCGGCAAAATGCAAACCTTCCACACGATGCTGGTGTATGGCGTGTGAACTCACTTCCATAAAAACATGCGAACAGCCCGCTGCATGCATATCCGCCAAAAGATGATTGAGGCTGATGGCATCGGGCGTGGTATGGGTGGAGGCCACAATTTTATTATCAATCTGGTTTTGTACAGTGCTTATTAAGCCACATTTATACCCCAATGCAGAAAACAGTTTGAATAATAAAGTAGCGATAGTTGTTTTTCCATTGGTACCAGTTACCCCTACCAATGTCATTTTTTCTGATACCTGGCCATAAAAATTATGCGCCATAATACCTGCAGCAATAGCGCTGTTTTCCACTACAACGTATTCCACATTCTCATGTAAGGTATCGGGCAATTTTTCGCAAATAACAGCCACCGCGCCATTGGAAATGGCCGCGTCAATAAAACGATGCCCGTCAGAAAGCGTTCCCTTCTCCGCAATAAAACACGTGCCCCTGTTCACTTTGCGAGAGTCAATCTGTAAATCATTCACTTCAATATCAGTAGCGCCTGTTATGGAAACGATATTTACTCTGTACAATATTTGTTGCAACAATGC
>JBDSOE010000023.1:0-25660 GCA_039915005.1 Ginsengibacter sp. | reverse complement strand
TTATTATTATGCCAATTGTAAAAGTAATTGAAGTGATTGCCTCATCCAATACAAGTTTCGATGACGCAATAAAAAACGCGGTTGCTGAAGTTTCAAAAACGATCAAGAATATTGATTCAGTTTATGTAAAAGATTTTAAGGTACACGTAAAGGATGATAAAGTGTCGTCTTACGGTGTTATCTGCAAAGTATCTTTCAGGGTGGGGGATAAAGCGGTTTCCTGAAAATGAATATATTTTTAGTTTTGATAAAGGGGGCTTCCGCTCCCTTTCGTTTTTTTAACATACTTTTCCGTGAAGCTTTTTTACAAACATTCTTTTGTTTATAGGTTGTTCGTAATTTGCAACCCTTTAAATTATTTTATTATTTTATTAAAATCAAATGTTACAAACTGCAGAGGACATTCGTTTGCTCAATGAAAAAATTAATCATTCGGCAACCTTTATTGAAAGAATTCATGCTGAAATTGGTAAGGTTATCGTAGGGCAGCACCACATGGTGGAGCGGTTACTTATTGGGCTTTTAAGCAACGGGCATATTTTGTTGGAAGGCGTGCCTGGGCTGGCGAAAACCCTTTCTATTAAGTCACTGGCCAGTACCATTAACGCGCAATTCAGCCGTATCCAGTTTACTCCCGATCTGTTACCTGCAGATGTGGTGTGTACCATGATTTACAACCAGCAGAAAAATGAATTCGTGGTTCGCAAAGGCCCCATATTTGCCAATTTTATTTTAGCGGATGAAATAAACCGGGCACCCGCCAAGGTGCAAAGTGCTTTGCTGGAAGCGATGCAGGAGAGACAGGTAACTATTGGAAATAATTCATACAAACTGGAAGAGCCTTTCCTCGTGTTGGCCACACAGAATCCGATAGAACAGGAAGGCACGTATCCTTTGCCCGAGGCGCAGGTGGACCGTTTCATGCTTAAAGTAATTATTGATTATCCTACAAAAATTGAAGAGCAGGCCATTATAAGACAAAATGTGTTGGGATTACAACAGCCACCCATAAACGCAGTAGTTTCTTCGCAGGAAATATTGAACGCCCGCCAATTGGTAAGGGAAGTGTATATGGATGAAAAAGTGGAGCAATACATTATTGATATTGTGTTTGCTTCGCGTTTCCCGGATCAATATAATTTGAACAAATTAAAACCGCTGATAGCTTTTGGTGGTTCTCCAAGAGCCAGTATCAACCTGGCTTTGGCGGCAAAGACGTATGCGTACCTGAATAAGCGTGGGTATGTAATTCCTGAAGATGTGAGAAATATTTGCAAAGATGTTTTACGTCATCGCATTGGACTTACGTACGAAGCCGAAGCTGAAAATATAAATATAGAAATGGTTATCGCCGAAATATTAAAAGCGGTGAGCGTGCCTTAGAGGTATGAGTTTTCAGTTTTCAGCTTTCAACCTTGCAAGTAGTATTTAGTATTCTATCAATATCAATTTAACCATTTAAACCAATTACCCATTTAATAAATGCTCACCACTTCCGACATCATTAAAAAAGTAAAAGAGCTTGAGATCGTCAGCAAAAAGATCACCACACATCTTTTTGCCGGGGAATACCACTCTGCTTTTAAAGGCAAGGGAATGCGTTTTCGCGAAGTGCGGGAATATTCTCATGGTGATGATGTAGGATTTATTGACTGGAATGTAAGCGCACGTTACGCCCATCCCTTTACCAAAGTTTTTGAAGAAGAGAGAGAACTTACGGTGATATTGCTGGTGGACGTAAGCGCCAGTTCCCTGTTTGGTACAGCCCAGCGGCGCAAGAGAGACCTGATCACAGAAATTGGGGCAATACTTACTTTCAGCGCTATCAATAATAATGATAAGGTAGGTGTTATATTTTTCAGTGACAAAATAGAAAAATATATTCCTCCCAAAAAGGGAAAACACCATGCGCTTTTTGTGGTGCGTGAATTACTAACGGCCACGCCTAAACGCACAGGAACGCATATACGCGAGGCATTAAAATTCTTTTACCGCAACAACCGCCAGAGAAGCATTGCTTTCATTATGAGCGACTTTATTGATGAGAGTTATGAACACAGGCTGCGGGTAATGGGACGAAGACATGATGTGATCGGTCTTAAAGTGTATGATAAAATGGACAGCCAGTTACCGGATATTGGCATGGTAAAAGTGGAAGACCTGGAAACCCAAAAAACGCAGTGGCTCGATACTTCCAATGTGATGGTACGGCATAATTATCATCAGAATTTTATAGATCAGAGCGCACAATGTAAGGATATTTTTAAAAGGGCGGGCGCCGATCTGCTGCACGTGCGTACCGATGAGGATTATGTAAAAATTCTACAGCAATTTTTTATAAGAAGAAAATAAATAAGGAAAAGGAATTGATGAACTACGTTTACAATAAAAAGTGGGTTGTTGCTATATTCATACCGGGTCTTTTACTTTCTGTGCAAAATGTTTTTGCGCAATTACCTGAAATAAAATCTTCAATTGATAAGAAGGATATTCTCATAGGCCAACAGTTACATTTCCGTGTGGAAACTTCAATGCCCGATAATACCTATAAGCTGACATGGTTTTCTCTTCCCGATAGCTTTGGCAGATTTGAAGTAATTACCAAAAACAAAATTGATTCAGGCATGGTTAATGGCAACCTGAATTTTGGCCAAACCCTTGTCCTAACTAATTTTGATTCAGGAAGACGGGTAATTCCTCCGTTGGCTCTCCAGGTGGAAACGCTTGAGGGCGATTCCACCTTTACGATGTTTACAGATTCTATCGCTGTGAATGTTTTATATTCTCCTCTCGACAGCATTCAGCCTTTTCACGATATTAAAACGATCATGGAAGTGAAGAAAGAATGGGCCTGGTGGGTGTGGGCTTTGCTGGGCCTGGCTCTTTGCTTATTAATTGCGGGGATCATTTTCCTGATAAAATTTTTGAGAAAGAAAAAAGATGATCCGGAAATTTTTGCATCCACATTGTCGCCTTACGACGAGGCAATGCAATCTTTATCACTTCTTGAAAAAGAACAGTTGCCATCCATGCATAAAGAGAAGAATTTTCATTCACAACTTACAGAAATTTTCAAACGCTATTTATCAAGAAAAGCAAACATGAATAAACTGCATCTTACTTCCGATGAAATATTGATGGAGTTGAGTGACTATGAATTACCAAAATCAATGATTACTGAATTTGCTAATTGCCTTCGCATGGGCAATGCCGTGAAGTTTGCACAATACATTCCACCGGCGTATGAAAATGAAAAATGTTTTTCCCAAACAAAAGAAATAATAACGGCTATTAATAATTTTATAATTAAAAAACCCGAAAGTGATCTTTGATTATTTTAACGATATCAGTTTTGGGCAACCACTTTATTTTATACTTTTTGCTATCATTCCTATATTGATCTTTTGGAAATTTGGCAAGGGAAAAAAACAGGTGGCGGCCATTAGCCTTTCTTCCACGAAAGGTTTGGCGAGTTCACGTTCGCTCAAAAATGTTTTTCAACAATTTCCTTTTGTATTCAGACTGCTGGCTTTGAGTAGTATCATAATCGCAATGGCAAGGCCGCAGACAAAATTTGATGAGCAACAAACTGAGGGTGAAGGCATTGATATTGTTTTATGCATTGATGTAAGTGGTAGTATGACGGCCCAGGATTTTTCTCCTAACAGAATGGAAGCTGCCAAAAAAGTAGCCGCGGATTTTGTGGACCATCGCGTTTCAGACAGGATTGGTATTGTGATTTTTGCGGGCGAAAGTTTTACGCAATGCCCGTTGACCACCGATCATTTTGTATTAAAAACCCAGATACAACAAATTCGCAATGGATTGCTTGAAGATGGCACTGCCATTGGTTCCGGCCTGGCTACCAGCGTTGACAGGCTGCGAAACAGCAAGACAAAAAGTAAGGTAATTATTCTTCTTACCGATGGAATAAATAATGGTGGATTGATTGATCCTTCCACGGCAAAGGAAATTGCAAAAACTTTTAAAATAAAAGTTTATACCATTGGAGTAGGTACCGATGGATATGCCCCAACTCCTGTAAGCACGCCTATGGGAATTGTGATGCAAAATGAGAAGGTGGCTATTGATGAAAAATTATTGAAAAATATTGCAGATGAAACAGGGGGAAAATATTTCCGCGCCACCGACAACCGCAGCCTTGAAAATATTTATAATGAAATAGATCATTTGGAAAAGTCGAAAGTGGAGGTAACTTCCTTCCACCGGTTTACAGAAAAATTCTATCCTTTTATTTTTATCGCGATGGCTTTGCTTTTAATAGAAATAATTTTGAGATACACTTTATTTAAAAAATTTCCCTGAATAATTAGCGGGCCGGCTCGTTGTCTAATTATCTAATTTGCAGCCATGAAAGCACTCGTTTACAAATCAACCGGAAGCTGGTACGTTGTAAAAAATGACGCGGGCGAATTTTTTAACGCACGCTTAAAAGGGAAATTTAAAACGGATGACATTACTTCCACAAACCCAATAGCGGTGGGGGATACCGTTGATGTGGAAAAAGAAGATATTGCTGAAGAATCTGCCGTTATCCACAATATTTATCCAAGAAAAAATTACATAACGCGGCAATCGCCACATAACAAACATTTGCATCACATCGTAGCTTCTAATCTTGACCAGAGTATTTTATTGGCAACATTAAAAGATCCTAAAACTTCTACGGGTTTTATAGACAGGTTTCTTGTGGCCTCGGAAGCGTACCATGTTCCGGCGATCATTGTGTTTAATAAAAGTGACCTTTATAAAGAAAAGCATAAAGATCATTTTGAGGAGATAAAAAAAGTGTATGAAAAAATGGGCTACCGGGTTTTATTAATGAGCCTCAATGCAGGCACCGGTATTGATGAAGTATATGAGCTTTTGAAAAATAAGACTACCTTAATTAGTGGCCATTCCGGTGTGGGAAAATCTTCTTTTATTAATTCTATTTTTTCCGGCGAACTATTATTAAGAACACAGGAGGTGAGCGACTGGAGCGGCAAGGGGCTTCACACCACCACCTTTGCCGAGATGTATGATCTTCCTTTTGGTGGAAAAATAATTGATACACCGGGTATGCGCGAGTTTGCTTTGATGGATATTGAGCCGCAGGAATTATCGCATTATTTTCCGGAGATGAAAGAGTTAATAAATGATTGCCGCTTTAATAATTGCATGCATATAGAAGAACCCGGCTGCGCCGTAAAGAGCGCTGTGGAAGAAGGAGACGTAGCCGCGGCGCGGTACATAAGCTACCTGAATATTCTGGGAACGATTGATACTAAAAAATGGTGATGATTTGTGATTAAAGTTTTTGTGATAAGCACAATGCGGATAATAGTATTCCATCATCGAAGATTATTCCACATAATCATACGGCAACATGTCTCCTATCTTTTTAAAGGCAAGGTAACCGTTGGTGATAATATCTTCCTGGTCGTAATAATATCCATTCTGTTCTATGATAACAGACTCACCTTTTGCAAAAGTCAGGGTAGATAACTGAAAGTCTTTCTTTGCGGAAGAGTCGAGGTCGAGGTATGCCTGTTCCGGTTTTTCATCGTTATAAATTACCGCTATCTCAGATTGGTTAGGGTGAAATTCTACCGTGTGGGTGCTGTCGTCTTTTACATAATTAAGGGCACCATACAGGTTGGCAAGAGGAATTGGAATTTCTTCATTATTGTGTTTTACAATAAACTGAAGCTCAAATCCATCTTCCTGTAAGGTGCGCCCATACAGGCTTCGCATAAAATGAAGCATAGAACCATTGTAAGCAATGAAGCGGTTATCCTCCCATGTTTCGTGCTGCTCCGGTGTGCCTGTCATTTCTTCAAACAACGGATAGCCAACAAATAAATTGGTGTGGGTATTGTATTCATTGGTAAAAGAATCTATGGCAAATTTTATAGTATAACCCAACGCGAAATTATCAACTATCAGAGGTTCTTCAGCGGCTACCTTTAAGCGGTTTCTTTTTTTGCTGAAATAAAAATGAAGTACTTCGGGATTTTTTATTACACATTGTTTGGCAAACTTTGTTTGCCCTATAAAGTTTTCGGTAAAAAATTCACCGTACTTCTGCCATCCATCTTTTACCTCATTACTGATAACAATAGAAATTTCTTCGAGTGATTTTGTAAGCGGACTTAATTCAAAGACTACCTCTTCCTGCTGTGAAGAAGCACGGTTTACACGGATGCTTTCTGTTTCATAACCCGTAAAAGTTACCGCCAATGAATAGCCACCTTCAGGGAGTCGTAAATTGAAGTTCCCCGATTCGTCGGTAGCTTCACCCAGTGTGGTATTTTGTGCAAATACGGATGCACCTTGCAACGGAGCCTTTGTGTTTTTATCAATCACTTTTCCTTTTATAAAATACGCGGAAGTTTGCGCCTGCATGGTAAACATGGTCAGGCAAAAAATAAAGATCAAAAGAAAAGAAGTGGATACAGGTTTGAAGAGGTTGGTTTTCATCAGGAGCATTTTTTCATTAAAGATGATAATTGTCTTTGAGGGCGGCGCAGGTACGCTTAATGGTTTCTTTTATTTTTATAAATTCAAATTGAGGAAGCGCGTTTAAAATTTTATGGTTATCAAAATATACTTTGGTTATTGAAGTGTGGGCCGTTTCTTTGGTAAGCAAATGCTTTCTCCTGGTCAGTATTGATTTTATAGTTTCCCATCGCCAAACCAATTCCACCAGAAACGGAGTTGCTTTTTTATAAGGCGGTCTTTTTCCAAAACAGTTGGCTATCTCTGAAAATACTTCCTTGTAAGTTAAGTTTTCGCTGCTGAGAATAAAGCGCTCGGCATTTATGTCGCTGTTCATTAGTAGGATCATAGCTCGTGCTACATCACGCACATCTACAAATCCTGTGATGCCTTCGGGATACCATTTGAATTCGTTATATGCCGTTTTAAAAATAGCAGCGGAACCTGTGTCCCATTTATCGCCACCGAGAATTATGGTAGGATGTACCATCACGGCGGACAAGCCTTCGCCTATGCCACGCCACACCTCAAGTTCGCCAAGGTATTTCGATTTTCCGTAAGTGCTGTTGTTGGTTTCCTCGGTCCAGTTCATTTCTTCTGTAATCGTTTCACCTTTTCGTATTCTGCCCAAAGCCGCTACAGAACTTACATGTACCAGTTTTTTTATATTGGCGTCAATACAGGCATTTACCACATTCGCGGTACCTTCCACATTTATTTTCAGGAGCCGCTGTTTATCTGAAGGGTCAAAAGTAACGATGGCCGCACAATGATAAACATGAGTAATTCCGTCCATTGCTTTTTCAAGCCCGACGACATCGAGTATATCGCACTGAACCATTTCCAGAAGCGGATGAGAAATAGAAAGCGGTGACGAATGAAAGAGCGCTCTTACCGTAAAACCTTCTTTGAGCAATTGTTTTAATAATTCATTACCAACAAGGCCTGCCGCGCCTGTTACCAAAATTTTTTGATTTTCTGTTCTTATTTTGGGAGGAGGGATTTCATTTGGCATTATCTAAATTTCGGTAATTCTTTCAGCAATAGAAATTATTTATTGAGGCACTTCTTTTAATATTTATAAAACCCCTTTCCTGTTTTTTTACCCAATTCATTATTTTTTACTTTTTCTATCTGAAGAGGTGAAGGTACAAAACGCGTTGCTTTATCAAACGCTTCATAAAGCTTTTGGGTAACTTCAAGATTGATATCCATTCCTATTAAATCCATTAATTTAAAAGGGCCCATCTTAAAGCCGCTCGCTTCAAGTATCTGATCTATTTCTTCCGGCGAAGCGATGTTTTCCTCCGCCATTTTTAATGCTTCAAGATAATAATGGCGCGCCACACGATTTACAATAAACCCGGGTGAATCTTTACACATCACCGGCTGCTTTTGCATTTGCTCACAAATATTGAAAACAGCGCTGGCTGCTTCATCATTGGTCTGGCGGCCTTTTACCACTTCCACCAGTTTCATAATATAGGCCGGGTTAAAAAAGTGCATACCCACTACGCGTTCGGGGAAAATGATTTTTTCCTGTAAGGAAGAAACGGAAAGAGAGGAAGTGTTGGTGGCAAAAATTACTTCTTTATTGTTATATTTTGCCAGGTCATTAAATAATGAAATTTTGGCTTCTTCTTTTTCCACTATGGCTTCAATGATTAGAAAACCGGTAGCTTGTTTTATGTCATTTGTAAATTGAACCCGGTTAAAAATCTCTGTTTTTTTGCCAGGCGAAATTTTATTTTTATCAACTAAATACTGAAGGTTTTTCTGAAGGACTGATTGCGCATTGGTAAGAACCTTTTCACTTACATCAAACAAAATTGTATTAAAGCCACTTTGCGCGGCAACCTGCGCAATACCACTGCCCATAGTTCCTGCTCCGCAAATGCAAATGGTTATTGTCATGGTTTATTTTTATTGTGAAGAAAATGGTTGGCGAATTTCTTTGACCGATTAAAGTTTTTATCCAATTTGAGTTGCTAAATATTTTAAGTTGCTATCAGCTATAGAAGATCTTTCGCTTTGCTTGCATTTTTTTATCAGACGGTGACAGTCAGATAAAAGGTAGAAGAATCATTAGCAGTGGATTCAATTACACCACACTCGTAAACTGTTTCAAAAATCTCACATCATTTTCACTGAAAATACGCAGGTCTTTTATCTGGTATTTCAACATCGTAATTCTTTCAATACCCATTCCAAATGCAAAGCCGGAATATTTTTTAGAATCAATACCGCAGTTTTCCAACACATTGGGATGCACCATCCCACAGCCCAATATTTCTACCCAACCGGTGTGCTTGCAAACGCTGCAACCCTTGCCACCACAGATCAGGCAAGTGATATCCATTTCTGCGCTAGGCTCTGTAAATGGAAAATAGGATGGGCGAAAACGCACTTTTATGTCTTCGCCAAACATTTCCTGTACAAAGAAATAAAGGGTTTGTTTCAGGTCAGCGAATGATACATTATCGGCAATGTACAATCCTTCCACCTGGTGAAAAAAGCAATGTGCTCTTGCGCTGATGGTCTCGTTACGAAAGACCCGGCCCGGGCAAATGATTCTGATTGGCAATTTTCCTTTTTCCATTTCCCGTACCTGTACGCTGCTGGTGTGTGTGCGCAGCATCCATGCAGGATTTTGAGAAACATAAAACGTATCCTGCATGTCTCTGGCCGGATGATTTTCGGGTAAATTGAGCGCGGTAAAATTATGCCAATCGTCTTCAATTTCGGGGCCTTCTGCTACCGAAAAACCGAGGCGATGGAATATGGAGACAATCTTGTTTCTGACAATACTTATGGGATGCCTGCTGCCGGATGACAGCGCATCGCCTGGCAATGTAAAGTCAATGCTGCTTTCATTCTCCGCCGATTCTTTCCCCCCAGCAGACTTTAATTCTTCATATTTATTTTCGGCAAATAATTTTAATTCGTTGAGTACTTTGCCCATTTCTCTTTTGTTTTCAGGGGCCACATTTTTCATTTCTCCCATTAAGGATTTTACCGAACCATTGGAGCCGATAAATTTTATACGGAATACCTCTGCAGGCATTTTATCATCCGTGGAGAAACCGGAGATTTCCTGCTTTAAACTTTCAACCTTTTGTAACAAATTTTCCATGGGTGCGAAGTTACGTGAAAGAGATATTTAAAGTTTTATTGACCACAGGCTAAAATAAATCTTTTCATAGTTTTGATTCTCCCATTTATCTTTTAGGTTTGCCCATAAAAAAACAAATGCACGATCTGCAGGAATATTTAATGCCGGTAAATGTAGCGGCGCTTAATAATGATAATGCGTACAATGATAGCCAACTCGCAAGTGTTCTTAAAATTTATGAAGAAGAATTACCTGACCTGGAAAAGATAGATTTGGTATTACTGGGGGTTAATGAATTTCGTGGCGAGGGATTTATAGCAAAGGAAAACTCCGCCGATGCGGTACGCCGGCAATTTTATCAGCTACATTATTGGCACAAGGATATTTCTATAGCAGACATGGGAAATGTGAAGTGTGGCGCTTCGCTGAATGATAGTTATTCCGCGGTAAAAATAGTGGTAAAGGAATTATTGGAAATGAATAAAACGGTAATAATTCTTGGAGGCTCGCACGATAATACGCTGGCGCAATACTTTGCCTACAAAGGCTTAAACAAAATCGTAGAAGCCACTGTAATTGACGCCACCATTGACCTCAGGAGCGAATCATCTTTGCGAAGTGAGAATTTTTTGATGGAGATGCTCACCGGTGAGCCGAATATGGTGAAGCATTATAATCACATTGGTTTTCAAAGTTATTTTGTGCATCCGCGTATGCTTGAAACCATAGATAAACTCCGGTTTGATTGTTACCGCGTGGGAGTTGCAAAAGAACAAATTGACGAAATGGAACCGGTTATAAGAAACTCGGATATGCTGAGTTTTGATATAGCCGCTATAAAAAGCAGTGATGCACCCGCTTCCTCACGCAGCCCCAATGGGTTCACGGGGGAAGAAGCGTGTAGCCTTCTCCGTTATGCCGGTATGAGCCCGGTAATTTCTTCAATCGGAATTTACGGTTACGATGCCTCAAAGGATGAAAAAGACCTTACCGCTTTGCAGATAGCACAAATGCTTTGGTATTTTATTGATTGCAAAAGCAGGAGCAGGCAGGAATCGGAATTGAATGAAAAGCAAAATTTTAATGAATACCATACGGCATTTGCTGAGGTAGATACCATCTTTATGCAGAGTAAGAAAACCGGGAGATGGTGGATGCAATTGCCTAATAAAAAACTAATTGCGTGTAGCTATAATGATTATTTATTTGCCAGCAATAATGAGATCCCTGAAAGATGGCTGAGGGCGCAGGAGAGGGATGTGTAAAGGGTAATTAATGGGATTGTTCTATTGTTTTATTGATAATTCTGCTTTCGTAACCTCTCTTTTCTTTGCTGACAGGGCATTGGCAATACCATTACCTTTTTCAAACATTTTCAAAGGGCGCCATTCAAATTGTGGGTGGATCAAAGGTTGGCAACCTTTAATACAACCTTTACAACATTAATGTATATTGCGCGGGTATGCACATTAAGAAGGCGCAATATATTATCAGCAGCCCTGATTATGAAAAATGTCCGCCACCAGACAAGCCGGAGTATGCTTTCATAGGAAGGAGTAATGTGGGCAAGTCATCTCTCATCAATATGCTTTGCAATAATGATAAATTGGCGAAGACTTCCAACTCGCCGGGCAAAACCCAAATGATCAATCATTTTGAAATCAGCAGTGTTTCAGAAGCAGGCAAATACGATGAAACAAAATGGTATCTGGTAGATCTGCCTGGTTATGGGTTTGCCAAAATTTCCCAAAACAGCAGAAGGCGATGGGAGCAGATGATTGAAAATTATTTGAGAAAAAGAGAAAACCTGGTGCATGTTTTTGTACTGATTGATTCGCGCCATTCGCCACAAAAACTGGATCTGGAATTTACACAACGCCTCGGTTTATGGGAAATTCCCTTCACCCTTATTTTTACAAAAGCTGATAAAGAAAAGCAGGCGGTGGTTAGTAAAAATGTAAAATTATTTTTGGAGAGTCTGCGTAAAACACAACAATTTTTACCCCAGCATTTTGTAACCAGTTCTGCGAAAAAATTGGGAAAGAATAAAGTATTGGATCTGATAGGGGAAAAGAATAAAGAATGGCTGGAGGAGGATACATGAAGAATACACAAATGATTTAGATCCATTTTCAGGAATTGTTTTCTATGGGGTTATTAATTTATATTTGTGAACACAATCTTTATGGCCACTACTATCAACATATCGGATATACGCCTTTTCAATTTAATGAAAAACAAATTTGGTGAAAAGGAAGCGGAAGAATTTGTTTCTTTGGTAAAAGAAGAAATAGAAGAAACCGTCGCTATAAATTATGAAACTATAACAAAGGATATAGCCAGTTTACGAGATGATTTATTCAAATATTCTGCATCCAAAGATTTTGTTGAAGCAAAGGTTTCCGAAGCTAAATTTCAAATAATCTTATGGGCATTTGTATTTTGGGTTACTCAATTGGGAGCCATATTTGCCTTTTTAAAATTCTTTATAAAGTAGGCTTTATACTTTTTTCTCATTTGGCAGAGCCAATGAAGAGTCTTTCTTCCAGGATTCTTTTCATAAAAAAAAGGTTGATGAAGTCAACCTTTTTTGTGAAAATCTTTATTTTTTTAAATTAATTTCCTCCGTTACTCTGACGCTGTGGCCGTAAGGTGGCTTCTACTTCACTTTTGTATTTGGTGAATTGGTCGGCCGTAAAAAAGGCTTTTAATTTTTCATTCCTGTCGGCAGTCATTTTTTCAAATACAATACGGTCGGGGCGTTGGCCAGAGGCTCTGGCATCTTCTCTCATTTTATCCTGCGCCTTGTAGAAATCTGTAAATACAATTTCTGTCTTTTGAGTCTGGGACTCATCAAGGGCTAAGGGCGTAGATACTTTTTCCATAACGGCTTTTACTCTTTCTTCCACAGTGCGGCGTTGCTGGCCTTGCGCAAAAGAAGAAATGGTAATCATCAAAATGAATGAGAGCAAGAGACTGACTTTTGTTTTCATGTTTTTTTTAATTGATTGTATCTAAAATCGAAATTTGGTTTATTGTTTAGGTTTTCCTTTTCCCGGCCTTCCCGTCATTCGCGCCACTACTTTTTTAATGGTGGAATCATATTTTTGAACCTGATCGGGTGTGCAAATATTCCTGACCATTTTAAAATGATGGAACATCTGCAAATCGAGTTTCTTCTGTGTTTGCGCTATGGAATCTGCGTCTGCATTCAGCAGGGAATCTGATACATTTTGGGAATAAAGTAATCCGTAAAAATTTTGTTTTGCTTTTCTTACTTCATTAAACAAAGGCTTTACATTCTGGCGTTGCAGTGTCCTTAAAGCCTGGTATTGATCCAGTTGATCCTTTGAAAACCCCACTTCTTTTTGAAGCAGTGTGGACATACTGTTCTTGTCGCGGCCGGAATTGGAATACTTTTTATTTCCCGGATTACTCAGCACCACGAAAAATATAAGCATGGCTACGTTGGTTATCAAAAGGAAAATGATAATAGAAACGAGTGCTTTGTTTTTTTTATTACTATCCATCATGGTTTTGTATTTTCATAATCGTAAAAAGGGTCAGTTACCTGGGTGTATTCATCCAGGGTGGCTATTTCATTATTTTGAGTGTTATTCTTTTTTGTATGAGATGAAGAAAAAATAACAGCAGCATTGATCATAATTATCAAACAAATACACGCAAATGCAATAGCAGGCCTGGCAACCAGTGAAGCTATTTTTCCCCATATATTTTTTTCCCTGTTCATACAGGCTTCCAGCCTGGTAAAGAAAAATGGCCGGGGAGATGCTTTTTCAATACCATCAATACTGTGCAGGGTATCTTCTATTTTTTTTCTGAATTTTTCTTGCATAGTTATGTATTTGTTGCGTTGAAAATCATTCGATATTTAGACGTTTATAATTTTTAAAACCTGTGCCGTCAGTAAAAAGCTGTGAGCAATCAGCAATCAGCAATCAGCAATCAGCAATCAGCAATCAGCTTTTAGCTACTACACTGTAACCTATCTCCTCTTCCCTCTTATTAAACCACACCGCTTAGGGCTTTCCCTTCTCCATAACTCTCATAGCTTATAACTCAAAGCTCTTATAATATTCTTTTAAACTCTTCTTTAGATTTTGCCGGGCTCTTTGCAGCAGGGCATCCACCGCTGATGTGCTGAGCTCCATTATGTCTGCAATTTCCAGATAAGTTAATCCTTCCATTTTATTTAGTACAAATGAGGTCTTTTGATTTGCCGGTAATTTTTCCATTGCTTTAAAAAGAACTGCTGCATTTTCTTTATTTTCCATCTTTACTCCGGGATGAAAAAAATCAGGCGGATCAATCATTAGACCATTATTTTCTCTGTACAAACTTTGTACAAAAGCAAAGCGCTTTTTTCTTTTTTTCTTCCTGATATGATCTAACGCTTTTGAAACAGTGATGCGGTAAACCCATGTTGAAAACTTAGATTCCTCTTTGAACGAAGCAATAGATTCATACACCTGTATAAAAACTTCCTGGGCAGTATCTTCGGCATCTTCTGCATTTTGAAAAATTCCGAGCGCGGTATTATACAACATGTCCTGCCAGGCCTCTACAATACTTTTAAAAGCTTCCCTGTCTTTTTTTTTAAGAAGGATGATTAGTTCCCTTTCGTTCAAAACATTATTTTTTTATGCTAAAGTGGAAATCCTCCCGACCCTCCATAAGGCTGTCCGCCGTGCCCATCGAACCGGCGGTTTTCTCTATCCTCACTGCTTACCTTTCCTTTTCCAAAGGTCTTTAATTTGTAAGTAAATGTTAGCATAAAGTATTGTTGCAACACCTGGTTCTGCACATCCTGTATGTATGAGTTGGTAATGTTTCGGCTAATACTTTTATTTTGTTTTAAAAGATCGAATACAGATAATTTCAATTCTCCCGTTTGGTTCTTTAAAAATTTTTGCCCTATTGCCATATTCCAAAGCCAATAGTTGGTATTGAAACCTCCGGATAACCCTTTATAGTATTGATTGGACAAATCGTTCTGAAGGAACAAACCTTTTGGGGTAAGAAAATTTGCAATAAAGCCTGCAGATTGGCTAAAATAATTATTATTGGATGCTGCCTGAACCGTATTGTTTACGGTATTGATATTTGCGGAATAGGAAAGTGCGAAATCAACATACTGGCTGATGTTGCTTGCCAGTACGGCGCCCAGGTTATAATTATAGGTGTTGGAGATATTATTCACGTTATTAATTAAGCCCGGAAGTTTTGTATAACTAACACCTGCATTCCAGTTCAGCGTTGATTTTATAAATTTAAGCGGCATGCCAAAAGTGAAGAAGGACCTGGCGCTGAGATACCCATTCAGGTTTACCGGTTTGGAAAGTTGCGTACCCCGGTGAAGCGTGTCGGTAGCGGTAATAAGAGAATCTTTATTTGATGTATAAGTTGCGTTGGCCACGTAATCATTTATAGCGGAGAGAAATATATTTGCGAAGAGACTCTGGCTTTTAGCGCTGTTCGTGTAGGTATATAGCGTAATTAAATTATTGGTGTATTGCTGTTGCAAATCAGGATTTCCGGTGGTATAGAAAAGTTGATTGGAAGTATTAAGTACGTTCTGTAATTGATTAACTGATGGCGGGCTTACAGAAGAACGGTAAATAACCCTGAGATTACTTTTGCTTGAAAGTTTAAATCGTGCAAAGACATTGCCCAGAATATTGCTGTAAGAATTGTTGATGTGACTTATTTCCGGGAAAACCTGGTCACTTTTTAATTCGCTGTATTGATACGACAGGCCTGCAGAAATCATATTGTCTCTGTCGCCATGTCGGTAAGTGATCCCTGTGTTTTGTGTATTGTAAGTATTGTCAAATTTATTGCTAAGGCTTGTATCCAGATGAGAGTATTTGGCGTCGTAGTTATCGTAATTAAATGTTTCCTGGTTAGCGCTGTTTTTTGAAAAGGAAGGATTGTAATTTAATTGTAACTGCCCTTTTTTACCTACGGGTTCCGTGTAAACCAAATTGAAACTATACTGATTATTATGGTTTTCCTGGTTGGATAATTGTTGTACAGAGTCCACCAATGTGGTAGATTTAAAATAAGTATTTAAGGCGGTTAAATAATTTTGGCCATTGTTATCCCTGAAATTGCCATTGATTCCAAAAGAGATGCTTCGGCCTCTTTTTGGAAAAGCGTGACGAAACAGTACCTGGTTATTTAAACTATTGCCCCAGGTTTTACTGTTAATGTCGTTAATAGTTTGGTTTATTAAACTTTGCCTGCTGGCATCGAAGTAAGTAGCGCCATTTACGAAATTTACAGAATTATTATTTTGAAAATTAAGCCCTGAAGTTACTAAAATGGTATTGTTGGAATCAATCCGGTAAGTAAGCCTGAGATTGACCCGGTTGTTGTAGTTTTTACTTCCAGATTCGGGCGTGTTTTCATCATAATAGGTACTACTGTCGTTCTTATCACTCAGGTTCTGCTGGCTTATAGATTGTATATTGGACGTGTTACTGTTGTTGAAAAAATAACTACCTGTTACATCAATCTTCTTTCCCCAGGCATCACTGTAATTGATACCAAAGGCATTGGTTTTGGCAATACCATTTTGTTGTCCCACGCTAAAATTATTGCCACCACCACCTCTGAAGTTGCCGCCACCGCCACCACCGCGACGACCGCCACCACCCCGGTTGCCGCCGCTGCTGACACCGAGCAGATCCTGCGAAGAAAAGTTTTGCTGGTTTATATTATTGGTAAGACCTATCAATGAAATCCTTCTTGCATTATTGAAGAAGCTCACATTACCACCCGCGCTGTAGCGGTCATCTGTGCCGTATCCCGCGAATATGCGTCCAAAATTTCCTGTGCGCATATCGGCTTTAGTAACAATGTTGATAGACTTGGTGGTGTTGCCATCATCAAAACCGGTTAGTTGAGCCTGGTCGCTTAGTTTATCGAATACCTGTATTTTGTCTATCACTTCGGCGGGAAGATTACGCAAAGTAGCGGTAGCATCGTCGCCAAAAAAATCGCGGCCATCTACGGTTACTTTTTGTACGGTTTCGCCCTGGGCAGTTACGGCACCGGATTTATCCACGGTAACACCGGGCATTTTTTTTATCAGATCCTCGCTGGTGGCATCTGGGTTTACTTTATACATGCTGGCAGAATATTCCAATGTGTCGTTTTTTTGCCTTACGGCTGTGGCGGTGCTTACTACCACGGTGGAAAGGGTTTCAGCGGTTTTTGAAATAATAATAGTTCCTAAATTTATATTTTGCCCGCTAACCGGAATGTTCTTTTTTATATCTGAGTAACCTATAGAGGTAACAGATAAAATATAATTTCCATTGGGAACCTTATTGAATATAAAAACGCCTTTTGCATTACTAACGGTTACGAAATTGGTAGAAGAAGAATCGGTTTTTAAAAGTTTAATGGTGGCATTGCCAAGAGATGATTGATCGTTGGCGTCGTGCAAATTGCCGGTTATGGTTTGTGCATTTAAATTCACAGAAAGGAAAGTGCTGAAAAGAAACAGAGAGAAAAAAGATTTCATGATAATGATTAAGTAGCTATAAGACGGCATACGGTTCAAAAACCTTCGCGGTAAGGGATTTTTTTTTGCACCCCAAAAAAGGGATTTTTTATTTCCTTAACGTATCTCAAACTCATTTCAATTATATTGCATCCCAAAACAAAAAGATAATTTATGGATTACAATAAGATTGTTTCTGTTACCGGCCTGACGTGGTTATTCGAGCTGTTGTCATCAAAATCTGATGGCGCCGTGGCGCGTTCTTTGGAAGACAATACTTCAAAGTTTGTAAGTACGCGCCTTCATAATTTTTCCCACCTGGAAAGTATAGAAGTTTATACCACAAAGGACAATACTAATCTTGCAGAAGTATTTGAAGCCATGAAAAAAAATGCTGAAAAGATTCCGGACGTGAAGGCGGATACCAAAGCATTGAAAACTTATTTTGAAAAAACATATCCGGACCTTGACTTTGAAAGAGTGTATGCAAGCGATATGAAAAAAATGGTAAAATGGTATCATATTCTTGATAAAAATAAGATTGAGGTAAAAGTGAAAACGGAGGAGGAAAAAGAAGCCGCCGCCGAATTAAAAAATGTGAAGCCCGCCCATGTTGAAAATAGCCATGTAACCAGGAAGCCACAACAAACCAATCCGAGGAAGATAGAGAGCAGGGGAGTGAAATAGATTTATTGTTGAATGGTTTTATTGCCTAATTGTATTATTGTTATATGATTGTTGTATTGCTCATTTGGAATATTCCCCGGGTAATTGATCTTTCTTTACGTCAAACCCCACACATCTATAAGGATGAACCTAACATCTGATATAAAAAAATTACCCAGAAAATATTTACCCGAAAGTTTATCCTTATCCGACTGGGAAACGATTGAACCTTTTTTCAAAGAGCTTTTAGAAAGAGGCATTCATTCAAAAGAGGATATGGAGAAATGGTTGCTGGATATGAGCGAACTGGAAGCCATGCTGACCGAAGACTTTTGCTGGCGCCAGATAAAAATGACCTGCGATACTAACAATAAAAAACTTGAGGAGGCTTTTAATTTTTTCTGCCTTGAGATTCAGCCTAAGATTCAGTCTTACGCTTTTGAACTCAATAAAAAATTAGTTAATTCGCCATCTATTAATGAGCTAAATCCCGATAAGTATTTCACTTATCTGCGCTCTGTCCGTAAAAGCATTGAGTTGTTTCGCGAGGAAAATGTTTCTATAAAATCAGAGCTTGCCGTGCTTCAGCAGCAATATGGAATGATTTCCGGGCGTATGCAGATTGAAGTTAACGGTAATGCTTACACGCTGCAACAGGCTTCCAAATTTTTTGAAAACCACGATAGAAAACTTCGTGAAGAAGTATATCGGAAAATCAACGAAAGAAGGTTACAGGATAAAGAAGAGTTAAATACGCTCTTTAACCAATTGATTCAAAAACGCAACCAGGAGGCGTTGAATGCAGGGTTTGACAATTACCGCGATTATAAATTTAAAGAGCTGGGCCGGTTCGATTATACCAAAGAAGATTGTTTTCATTTTCATGATTCTGTAAAAGAGCAAGTTCTGCCTTTGATACATACAATTTATGAGAAAAAAAAGGAGAAATTACATCTTGAAAAACTTCGTCCCTGGGATACTGAAGTAGAACCTGATTATACTCAACCATTGGTTCCTTTTGAAAATGGAACCGACCTTATCAATAAAACCATTCAATGTTTTACACAACTTCGACCGTTCTTTGGCGATTGCCTCAGGCAGATGAATACGATGAAGCATCTTGACCTGGAAAGCAGGAGTGGAAAGGCTCCGGGCGGATATAATATGCCGCTGGCAGAAACCGGCGCCCCATTTATTTTTATGAATGCAGCGGGCCAGATGGATGATGTTACCACCATAGTTCATGAAGGTGGCCATGCGGTTCAATCGTTTCTTACCCATAACCTGGAACTCAGCGCATTTAAAGATTATCCGACGGAAATAGCCGAGGTAGCCAGCATGGCTATGGAGCTTTTTAGCATGGATCATTGGGATGTTTATTTTGATAATAAGGAGGATCTTAAAAGGGCCAAAGAGCATCAGTTGGAACGGGTAATCACCCTCTTTCCCTGGATAGCGGTGATAGATAAATTTCAGCATTGGATTTATGAAAATCCCAATCACACTGCCGATGAAAGATCCACGCAATGGATTCAAATCTTTAATGAATTTACAAATGACGTTATTGATTTTTCAGGGCTTGAAAAGTATGTTGAAAATTCATGGCAAAAACAATTGCATTTATTTGAAGTACCTTTTTATTATATAGAATACGGTATTGCCCAGTTAGGGGCTATCGGCCTTTGGATGCAATACAAGAAAGATCCGGAACAGGCATTGGATAATTATATGAAAGCCTTAAGCCTGGGCTCCACTAAAACCCTCCCCGATCTATACAAAACCGCAGGATTGACTTTTGATTTTTCTTCAGAAAATATTAAAATGCTGATGGAGTTTGTGAGAAATGAAATGGGAAAGTTGGATGAAAATAATTTATAGCTAAATCAATCGGTCAGGTTCTGAGAGAATAATAATAATCATTACCCACATTAGCAGGAATTTCTTGAGTATATAATCTCTAAAAAACGGCCATTCTCAGAAGGCTGGCAACAAAACGTTTATGCCTGCCGGTATGGTGAGCAGTGTGTCTTGTAGAGTTTATGGGAGAAAGGCGTATGGGGGTGTTTGCAGAGACGACATTTATCAGGAGAAAAGAAAATTGTAAACCCCGGCTGATGTAAAAGATTTTAATAGTTGTCACAACCGGGCAACTGGAATAAAGCGAATTGTAAAAATGGGAAGTTGAATGTTTAACTGCTTACTTGTATTGTCTTTTCCGATTGTATAGAAATGAATTCTGAGGGAGTGAGATTCTTGATTTTTTTGAATTGCTTGTTAAAATTAGAAATGTTTTCAAACCCAGATTCGTAGCCCACCTCCCCTATATTGTAGTTTCCTTCCATGAGCAATTTACAGGAATAGCCTACTCTAATTTCGTTTATGTATTGTACAAACGATTTGTTGGTACTTTTCTTAAAAAACCTACAAAAAGAGGTGGGAGTCATGTTTACCTGTTGCGCTACCTGTTCCAGGGAAATGTGTTCTTTGAAATTTCCAATCATAAATTTATAAATCTGCATTATTTTGTGGTTGTCACCATCCCCAAATGAGTGAACAAAATTGGGACTTGAAAGTAGTTCCAATTCAGAAGAGAGAGCGATAGCATTTAGTATTGAAAAAAGTATGCTGATCCTTTCGATACCTTCTGTTTCTATCAACAAAAAAAGCTTTTCTCTTACGAACTTAATTTTATCTGGCTCCTCTATTTTTATGCCTCTTGCCGAGTGTTCGAGTAATTTTTTAATTGCAACAGCTTCAGGGATTTTGTCAAAATCTACCCCGGGAAGGTTTTTCATAAAATGCACTGCAATACTTTGAGAATAAAAATCGGTGGTCTCTTTGAAATCACTTCTCCACTCATGCGGGAGGTTTGACCCAATTAGAAAAAGTTCATTTTCCCTGTAATTCATAATTTTATCTCCTACAAACAAAAGGCCCTTACCTTTTACAATTGCGGTAATTTCTAATTCCGGATGGTAGTGCCACGGATTATGCATATATGGGTTCTCATTTCTCCATGTTTTGAAAGATTCCGTTGTCGTTTCGATATGCCTCATTAAAATTGGTTCCATCAATCTTGTTTTATTTTATTTTATTTTATTTAATTTGGGATAATATAGAATTAGATTTTGTCGGGATCGCATTATGAATACAGGTATCAAAGGTCATACTTTTGTTAATGATAAACAAGTTGTAAGTTTTTATTTTTAAACGGAGCTAAAATCAAACTATTATGAAAAGGAAAATCAACTTAATTCTTCCTCCATGTTTCCGGTTATTAAATGGCAAGTTGGTGCTTATTATATGCTTTTTTTTATTACAACTTATTGGCACTAAATCGTTTGCCCAAACAACTATGATCAAAGGAATGGTTTCGGACGCAAACTGTCCTTTGTCCAATGTGTCAATTATTGTTCAGGGAACCACAACAGGGACAAATACTGATGCCCAAGGCAATTTTGTTATTAATGCTAACCGTGACGCTGTACTTGTATTCACGTCAGTTGGTTACCAGACCCAAACAAAAGAGGTAGGTAAACAAACTATAATAAAGGTAGTAATGACTTCTGATTCGAAATCTTTGGGAGAAGTAGTGGTAGTGGGATATGGCACTGCCAAAAAAGCTACCATTACCGGATCAATCAGTACGGTTTCGGGAGAAAAATTAAAAGCAACTCCTTCTGTGAACTTTTCTAACAGCTTGTCAGGAAGGTTGCCAGGATTAGTAGCCACCACCCGCTCGGGCGAACCTGGAAATGATGATGCTACGCTAAGGATACGAGGTTCCAATACACTTGGAAATAATTCTCCGCTTATTGTAATTGATGGTATAGCCAACAGGAGCATGCAACGATTAGACCCGGCAGATATTGAAAGTGTTACCATTCTTAAAGACGCTTCTGCAGCCATTTATGGAGCCGAAGCCGCAAATGGAGTTATCTTAATTACTACAAAGAGAGGAGTTTCGGGTAAACCTCAAATAAGCATCAACCTCAATCACGCGATAAACAAGCCGACGGTTCTTCCTAAGGTGGCAGATGCTGCCACCTATGCGCAGATGCTGAATGAAATCAACATATACAGCGGTGGAACGGGAGTTTATAAACCAGAGGAAATTCAAAAATTTAAAGATGGATCTGAGCCTTTTAAATATCCAAATACCAATTGGATTAACACAGTATTTAAGCCGTCCTCGAAACAAGATTATGGCAATGTCTCTTTATCCGGTGGCTCAGAGGGTTTAAAATATTTTGTTTCAATAGGCTCTAATTATCAGGACGGTATTTATAGGAATAGTGCTACCAATTACGCTCAGACAGACTTCAGAAGTAATATTGATGCGAAGATTTCGAATAATATCAAGCTAAGTATTGATGTGACAGGGCGCCAGGAGAATAGAAATTATCCTACCATTTCACAATCCACCATTTTTGACTTTGCCGTTACGAGGGCACTGCCTAACGTGGTAGCATTCTATGGTGAGGGGCTTCCTGGCAGTAATTTCGAAGCCGGAAATAATCCTGCTGTTATATCTACCAATCAAACGGGGTATAACAAAGACAGGCAATATTACATGCAAAGTAATCTGAAACTTGACATTACTATTCCATGGATTAAAGGATTGTCTGTGGTAGGTAATGCATCGTTTGACAAGAATTTTCTTAATGGAAAAATATGGAGGACACCCTGGTTCCTCTATACCTGGGACGGAACCACTCTCAATCCCAACAACCAACCTTTGCTAAATAAAGTGAAGAGCGGATATGCAGACCCTAACCTTACGCAATATATGGCAGATGGAAAAACTACCACTTTAAACGTTTTAGTGAATTACCAAACCAATATTGCTGATAAACACAACATTAAGCTTTTGGCAGGAGCCGAAAAAAGTATGGGTGATCTGATGAACTTTTCAGCTTATCGCCGATACTTCCTTTCCACCAATCTTGATCAAATGTTTGCGGGCGGAGATCTTGAAAAAGACAATAATGGATCAGCAAGCCAAACGGCACGTCTCAATTATTTTGGTCGGGTAAATTATGATTACCTGTCGAAGTATATGGTTGAATTTCTGTTTAGATATGATGGCTCTTATATTTTTCCTGCTGATAAAAGATTTGGATTCTTCCCGGGTATTTCTGTTGGATGGCAGGTTGCCAAAGAAGATTTTTGGAAAAATCATTTATCCTTCATCAATAGTTTTAAAATCAGGGCATCGTGGGGTCAAACCGGTAATGACAGAATTACTGAATATCAGTACCTCTCCAGTATGGGTTTTGGAAATCCTTATATTTTTAATGGTGATGTTCAGACCAAAACTCTTAATGAGCTTCGCATATCAAATCCTAACGTTACCTGGGAAATCGCCAATCAATCCAATATAGGTTTCGATGGAGAACTATTGGATGGAAAGATTAAATTTTCCGGAGATTACTTTTATAATCTTCGTTCCGATATTCTCGCATTTAGGAATGCATCTGTCCCCACCTCAACCGGTTTAACGCTTCCTATGGAAAACATTGGCGAAGTGGTAAATCAAGGATATGAGTTCCAGGTAAGTTATGGGAGTTACAAGGGTGACTTTAGCTATGAAGTTTCTGTAAATGGAGGATATGCAAAAAACCAAATTAAGTTCTGGGATGAAACTCCCGGAGTGCCTGAATATCAAAAATCTACCGGGCATCCCATGAATTCTAATTTATATTATCAAGCCATTGGTATTTATAAAGACAAAGCCGCAGTGGATGCTTCACCTCATTGGGGAGGGGCTCGTCCCGGAGACATCCAGTTTAAGGATGTAAATGGAGATGGCAAAATAAATGGTCTCGATAGGGTGAGAGATGATAGATCTATTATCCCAACTTTTACAGGAGGAATGGGCATTAACCTGAAATACAAAAACGTATTTGTGGCCATTTTGATTCAGGGCGCTTCCGGAGCCATGAGGTACGACAGTATCACTCATTCAGGATCCATTGGCAACTTTTTTCAGAAACATGCAGACGGTCGTTGGACCACAGACAATCCAGATGCCACCAAGCCCAGAACCTGGAATGGAAGTGGCACCTACTGGACTTCTCAGCCTAATACTTACTGGCTTCAGAATACTGATTACGTAAGATTGAAAAATATTGAGATTGGATATAATTTACCAAAGAAGGTTACTGATAAACTGGGTATAAAAGGATCTTCCATTTATTTTAGTGGATTAAATCTCATTACATTAGACCATATGAAGGACTTTGACCCCGAATCAGTCTCCAATATTACTTATCCATTGAATAAGGTATTCAATTTTGGCCTAACTGTAAACCTTTAAACTTATTATATGAAAAAGATAATTTCAAATCCAGGAATAATGATTTTGGCTTTCGGCTTATTGATAATTTCATGCAATAAAGATTTTCTTGAAACAAAACCCTTAGGTGAGGTATCTCAAATAGATGTGTGGAGCGATCCTACTTTAACAGAAACCTTTGTCAATGGAATTTACAGCCGTTTAGAAACACCGTTGAAAAAATATAGCAGAAGTATTTATATTGATGAATCGCAGCGTAGATCTAATCAGGCTACACTTGATTTCAATAATAGTCTTTTAACTCCGGATATTATTCCCAGCTGGACTGGTAATAATGCAGATGCATTTATGCTATGGAAGCCCTTGTTTGCAAGCATCAGATCCTGTAATCTTTTTTTAGAAAATATTAAAAAGGTTCCTGAAGACAATAGCAAAATTGACGGGAAAACCTTAAAAGAAAGATTAACGGGCGAGGTTCATTTTTTAAGGGCTTGGTTTTACTTCAATCTTACCAACCTATACGGAGGAGTGCCTCTTATTAAGAATGTCTATCAATTAACCGATTCCTTCGCCGTTCCTCGTAATACCTACGCTGATTGTATTAAATTTATAGTAGATGAATGTGATTCAGCTTCTAATCTTTTGCCGCTAACAAATACGGGTAACAATAAAGGGCGGGCATCAAAAGGAGCGGCTTTGGCTCTTAAGTCGCGGGTGTTATTATTTGCAGCGAGTAATCTGCACAATACCACTGTGTTTCCGGGATATTCAAATCCCGAATTGATAGGGTATACTGATGGAAATAGGAATGCCCGCTGGCAAGCAGCCAAAGATGCTGCTAAAGCGGTAATTGACTTGAATTTATACAATTTGTATAAAGCCACTCCGGTACCCGGTGATTCCATTAGTCTTAATTATCAGAATTTATTTTTGTCTTCGGATAATGTAGAGGATATTTTCGTGAAGTATTATATTCCGACTACTACCGTGTATACTCAACAAATGTGGTTGCTGAATGGCCCTAATGGATATCATTCACAAGGTAATAACACACCAATTGGGAATATGGTGGATTCTTATGAAATGAGAGATGGCAGTAAATTTGACTGGAATGATCCGGCTAAAGCAAAAGAGCCTTATAAAAATAGAGACCCGCGTTTTTATGCAGATATACTTTACGAAGGCGCTAAGTGGGCCAAGCGTCCCAGCGACGTAATAGGTATCGATCCGGTGGGTATTATCCAGGTAGGCAAATGGATAAAATGGAATAGCGCAAAAGGTAAAGAAGAAAACGTATTTGGCCTTGATACCCCAAATGGTCCTATTGAAACCAACAATAGTTCTGCTTCAGGCTATTACTGCCGTAAATTTTTGGATCCAACGCTAACAGGCCCCTACGAAACCAATATTCAACCTTATACCTATCGATATATCAGATACGCTGAAGTCCTCTTAAATTATGCGGAAGCATGCATAGGATTGGGACAGGAAGAAGAGGCACGTACTTATATAAATAAAGTAAGAATGAGGGCGGGGATGCCTGATGTAAATG
>JBDSOE010000018.1:0-3638 GCA_039915005.1 Ginsengibacter sp. | reverse complement strand
TTTTTGATTTTGTACATAGAACAAAACTAATTTCTTTTTGTATAAGAACATAGCAGAAATATTTTTTAACGCGATATTTTAAAAATAGGTCTATTCAATCTTTTCCAGACCCCTCCCATTCGTAATTCCAGCTTGCCCATATCGTCTTTGCGATGCATACTCACAAAACTTCCAATGAAAACAAACCAACCGCGCCGCGGCAATCTTTTCCAACCGTTTATAATTATCCGTTACGAGATTGCTTCTTTCACTTATTCAAAAACCGGGTAGAAAATCATGGCTTGATTTTAAGTAAATTTGCAAAAGTTTTTATTTACTATTTAATAACTATAAAAGACAAGCAATGGTTTTTGATCTTGACATGATTACAAAATTTTACAGCGGCTATTCACAAAAAGTAGCGGCAACACGTAAAGTGGTTAATCATCCTCTCACTCTCACTGAAAAAATTTTATATGCCCACCTCTGGCGCGGAAATGCTGACGCAGCTTTTGAAAGAGGAAAAGATTATGTGGACTTTGCCCCTGATAGAGTGGCCATGCAGGATGCCACGGCTCAAATGGCTTTACTTCAGTTCATGCAATCGGGAAGAACAAAAGTTTCTGTGCCATCTACAGTGCATTGCGATCATTTAATACAGGCACAGGTAGGCGCCATTCCGGATTTGTCAAGAGCAAAAGACCAGAACAAGGAAGTCTATGATTTCCTTGCTTCCGTATCCAATAAATATGGAATTGGTTTCTGGAAACCCGGCGCAGGAATCATTCACCAGGTAGTTTTAGAAAATTATTCATTTCCGGGTTGCATGATGATAGGTACCGATTCACACACGGTAAATGCAGGCGGGCTGGGAGCTGTAGCAATTGGTGTAGGAGGTGCAGATGCGTGCGATGTAATGGCGGGATTACCCTGGGAATTAAAATTTCCAAAACTGATCGGCGTAAAATTAACCGGTAAATTAAGTGGCTGGACTTCATCAAAAGATATTATTTTAAAAGTAGCCGGTATTCTTACCGTGAAAGGTGGAACGGGTGCTATACTTGAATATTTTGGCGAAGGCGCCACTTCCTTATCATGTACAGGCAAAGGCACTATTTGCAATATGGGAGCAGAAGTGGGCGCCACTACTTCCCTGTTTGGTTATGATAATAAAATGGCCGAATACCTGAAAGGAACCGGCAGAGCAGAAGTAGCCGCAATGGCCGATAAAATTCAAGAGCATCTTACAGGCGATAAAGAGGTATATGAAAATCCGGAAAAATACTTTGACCAGGTAATTGAAATTAATTTATCAGAATTGGAGCCGCACATCAACGGGCCTTTTACCCCGGATGCAGCATGGCCCATTTCAAAATTTGCTGAAACAGTAAGGGCAAATAACTGGCCCGAAGAATTGGAAGTAGGATTAATAGGGTCGTGCACCAACTCCTCTTATGAGGATATTACGCGTGCCGCTTCAATAGCCAAGCAAGCGACAGACAATGGTTTAAAAACAAAATCAGAATTTACCATTACGCCAGGTTCGGAGCAGGTAAGATTTACTGTGGAAAGAGATGGCTATTTAGATGTTTTTGAAAAAATGGGTGGTGTGGTTCTGGCCAATGCCTGCGGGCCTTGCATAGGGCAATGGGCAAGGCATACCAGCGATCCCAATCGTAAGAATTCTATCCTAACTTCTTACAACAGAAATTTTGCCAAACGCAATGATGGCAATGCCAACACCCATGCATTTGTGGCTTCACCTGAAATCACCACTGCGCTGGCGATTGCGGGTACTCTTACTTTTAATCCGCTTACCGATTACCTAACCAATGATAAAGGTGAAAAAATAAAATTAAAAGAACCACAGGGAATTGAAATGCCTGTAAAAGGTTTCGCCGTGGAAGATGCCGGATTCCAGGCGCCCGCAGAAGATGGAAGTAACATACCCGTTATTGTATCACCAACATCAGATCGTTTACAATTGCTGGAACCTTTTGCCTCATGGAAGGAGAATGACCTGAAGCATTTAAAAGTATTAATTAAGGCCAAAGGAAAATGTACTACTGATCATATTTCTATGGCAGGCCCTTGGTTAAAATATCGCGGGCATCTGGATAATATCAGCAACAATCTTTTAATTGGTGCCGTTAATTTCTTTAATGAAAAAACCAATTTAGTAAAGAACCAACTTACCGGAGTATACGGCCCGCTTCCTGAAACTCAAAGAGCGTATAAGGCCGCAGGTGTAGGCTCTGTAATTGTTGCCGATGAAAATTATGGTGAAGGTTCCTCACGCGAACATGCAGCCATGGAACCGCGACATCTTGGTGTGAAAGCGGTTATCGTAAAATCTTTTGCCCGCATACACGAAACCAATTTGAAGAAACAGGGGTTGCTTGGCGTAACATTTACCAACAAAGATGATTATAATAAAATCCTCGAAGATGACATAGTGGATATTTCAGGAGTGAAAGATTTTACCGCAGACAAACCATTGGTGGTTCACCTCACACATAAAGATGGCTCTACCGATTCTTTCTTAGTAAATCATACTTACAACGAACAACAGATTGAATGGTATAAAGCTGGCGGCGCGCTGAATATTATCAGGAGAGAGTTTGAAGAAAAAAATAAATAAAATAACTTTTAAGTTTTTGAAAAGCGAAACTGTAAAAGGTTTCGCTTTTTCTATAATTTAAAATTTATAACTTTATCCATAATACTTTATTATGACACCACAATTTCTTACAGACAATAAAGGAAAAAAAACCAGCGTACTTCTTTCTATGAAAGATTACGAAAAGATAATGGAAGAATTAGAAGAATTGGGCGACATAAAGGCTTATGATAAGGCAAAGAAAAGAAATGAAAAAACGGTTCCTTTAAGAGACGCCATTAAATTAAGAAAGAAAGAAAAACTTTCGAATGCCTAAGTACACCGTTGTTATTACTCAATCAGTACAAAAGTATCTTAAAAAAATTCCTGGTAAAGTTGCCAACAGGTTAGAATCAGAAATGTTGGATTTGGAAATAAACCCAAGACCATTTGGATATATAAAATTAAAGGGAAGAGATGCTTACCGGATAAGGGTTGGGAATTACAGAATTATATATGAAATCCATGATGCGATTTTAAAAGTTATTATTATAGAAGCAGGCGATAGAAAAGATATTTATTAAAAATATGCAGTAATTATAACAAATGAATTTTGAAAAAATAAAAAACATGCATTGGATTAGTTAATACATTTATCCTTTAATCAGCTTCCTAAAATTCAAAATGTAACATTCATTAAAGATGAAATGGCTTTTGTTCTTAAAAATGGCAAAATTGTTTATATCACCATAAACTGGAGCAAAAAATTATTAAAAGCCACCCAAAAACAAAGACAAAATTTTAAGAATAATGGTATTCATGTTTTTTGGGATGATATAGATGAAATAATTGGCGTTAAAAATATCTTATTTGTAAAGGAATTATTCTTATAATACAGAAATACTATTTTTTTGAAAAGCGAAACTGTAAAAGGTTTCGCTTTTTTTTATATTATAGCAACCAGTAGTTGTCTTGTCTAATCTAATTTAAAAATATAAAGAAAAAGACCAAATCAAAATTAACGGGAACCGGTTTTTCATGATTCCAAAATCTTTCCCTG
>JBDSOE010000278.1:0-13424 GCA_039915005.1 Ginsengibacter sp. | reverse complement strand
ATAAAAATGATGGCAACACCCACATTTAAAATAAAACCAACTAACGTAACTGAATTGGGAGTGAAGCCCATCTTTATCAGTAGCCTTACTATTGGGTTTATAATTTTATAAATGATCTGTTGAAGTTTCTCTCTCATAATTAATTATTGACCTGACATAAATGAATTCAAAAATCAAACCGTATTCTGGTTCTTACGCCTAATTTCACTACCCCCGGATTATCTAAATAAGTCATTCGCTTAACCAAATCCACTCTTACTAATTTAAAAATATTAGCCAATCCCACACTTACTTCTATATAGGGCGTTTTACCCAAGGCAAAAGTGGTGGGTAGTGCAGTGCTGTCTGTTGGAAATTTAAGTAACTCTGAATTTTTAGTGGGATTGTTTTCATCTCTTATTCCTCCATATAATATTTTAAAACTGGCTACCTCCCTAAGTTTCAGCTTCTTTATCAGGGGAATTTTATTTAAGAAAAAACCATTAAAATAAAAATCAAGGTTGGAAGCGGCGAACCTGTCACTCACAAACTCCATAAAGTTCATCATGTTGTAGGAGTTATCCTGGAAGCCGTATGTCTGGTTGGCGCGGTGTATCGTAAGCAAAGGAAAAGGTAATTTCCCGAAAATATAACCCCCTTCAAGCGTGGCATCCAGGTAGCCCAACTGCGAAAGATAAAACCGTTTATCCGACCGTAAGTAAATCCTTTGGTAATTGTATTCACCATCCAGCAGCCCCTTAATACCCTGAGTAAACCGGAGTGAAATAACGGGATATTTATTAATGATGGGTATCCTGAATTCCTTTCCCTGGTAAAACTGCTCTTTGGGCGCCCATCTTAGCTCACCGGATATTTCAGAGGTCGTTATATTTTTAACCAGGTTATTATCCGCAACTTTTTCAAAAATAATGTCGCCCGCGGGAGCCTGATCCCAGTTTTTAAAAGTAAAATTATAAGAGAGATTATTTCCGAATTCTTTCACGTATTCGGCCTTGAAATATTTATTATAAAGCCACTTGTTGTTGTTGCCTCTTTTAAAAGATAAAAAGAAATTATCTTCCTGAACATAAAGCAGCTCCTGGCCTGGAATGGTAGTTTCATACTGGTAGCTGAGTTTTATGTAATTAAGCGGATAAGAATAAACGGATTTATGATTAAAAGAATAAGTGCCGCCCAGAAGGTATTTCAGTTTTTCATCCTTAAATCCATACGCCAGGTAAGAATTGAGATAAAAGCTATTGCTGAGTTTGGTAGTGGTTCTGCCACCAATTTTTAACCTAAAACCTTCTACGGGGTTAAAACTGTAAAAGGTATTGGTGTTGCCAAACTCCCACTTCCCGGCATTTAGGTATCCTGAAAAAAGCAGGGTAACAATATCACCCAACCTTTGGAAAGATTTCATATTTCTTAAGCTGTCGATATTGTAGTATGCCTTGGCTTCCACTGGCGATAAGGCATTGAGAGGCCGGCTGGCAATCCAGAAACTGTCCGCTTTTTCGGAGTCAGTTTTGGTAACTATATCATCGCCGTTGTAAATACTATCAGGTGCAGGCGCGTTGATCAGGTAGTCCCTGTACGTTACGGACCTTTCACCAAATAATCCCCCTGATGCATTTTTAGTAAGAGAGAATTCTGCCGACATCGTACTCTTTGCCACATGATAGCGCCCGTCATCAGTCTTTTCAAAATCCTGGTTTATTTTCAATTCTCTTGTCCAGTTCAGGTTTGCATTTTTACTGATCGTCATATTAATTTTCTGAACGCCGTAATTACCATCAAGGGTAATAAACATGGTACCTCTGAAAATTAAATCATTCGGATTTTTAGGAGTAAAATAAAGCTCAACCATTTTAATGCCGTCAATTACCACAGTGTCTCTTATAAAATAACGGTAAAATGAAGGCCCCATATCGGCAATAGGACTAAGGAATTGTCCAGACAGAATCGTGATGTCATTTTGATAAATATTAATGTCGGCATATAACCGGTTCATGTATTGGTTGATACCTTCATTGTCCAGAAAATTTCCGTAATTCACCTTCTTCTCTGCCAGTATGATCGTCTTGTTTTTTTCGGGATCTTTTTTGAGATACCTGTCCGATAATTTTTCGGATATGAATATGGGCAACAGCGATTTCCCTTCTATTGCCGTGGTGTCCACATTTTCAAGAACGAATTTGTAGTTTTTGAAAAGCCGGTTTTTCATTAATTTTTCCGACTTATTCACTATTGACAAGGCCAGCTTTTCGTATTGCTGGTACTGAACGAAATCATAGGAAGTAATCCTGTTTTTATTTTTATTTTCTATTACAAGGTCTATCAATTCCACCGCGGGGTTATTCTTATTTCTGTATTTACCTCTCTTCCTTGTTTTGATAACAATTTCCGCCAACTCCCGTCCCGGTTCAAGAAGCACATTCACATGCTGCTCCTTTCCCGGAATAATTTGTTTGACCACTTTTTTATATCCCACATACGAAAAAGTAAGGGCCCTGGCCTTCGCGTTTTTTATATCAATGGAATAACTGCCATCCGGTCCTGTTAAGACGCCTTTGCCATCCAGGAAATATACACTCACGAACGAGAGGGGCTGCATAGTGGAAGCATCTTTTACAAAACCATTTACAACGGTTTGCGCACTGGAAGAACTAATGCCTCCAAAAAACAAAAACAAAAGGATCTTGATTCTCAACATTTTATTAACCCGCTTCATACTCTAATCTATTTTTAAAAACGTACCACTTTTGCAAGGGATAGTTATAACCTACAGCTACTGCAAGAGAGGTTACAATTTTTGTAACAATGTAATAGAGTCCAATTTTTGTAAAAAGATACATACCACTGGCATTTAATAATAAATTTCCTATCCAAACCAGGAAATATTTTTTTGCCTGGCTGAAACCATTAGCACTCCTGGCAGAAAAAACCCAATGTCTCCCTAACATAAAATTGATGATTCCTCCGAAAACATTACCCGCTAAACTGGCCAGCACCACATTCATGCTAAAAGCCTGAACAGCAATAATTGTGATCACATAATCGCAAAATGATGCGATAAGAGAGGCCATATTTGCTTTCAAAAAAGTAAACATCTTACAATAATTTCATTACCATGCACGTCTTTAATAACGCCCATGTATAAACTCCGGATAACACATCATCGGCCATTACTCCCCATCCGGACGGGAGCTTTTCCAGCTTTCTTATCCCCAATGGTTTTAGAATATCAAAAAATCTGAAAACAATGAAAGCGAAAACCACATATTTAATTTCTACAGGAATAAATAGCAATGAGATCATCATACCCGCCACTTCATCCACAACTACCTTACCACTATCTACGCCCCATATCTTTTCTACTTTACCCGCGCTCCAGGTGCCAAGAATCAGAACCAGTACCAGCCATAGAATTTCGAGGCCGGAAGGCGGGGAAGGAATTAAAATCCATATTAAACAATAAACCGCTGCGGCAACGGAACCTCCCCCTTTAGGAAGATATCCGATGCCGAACACGGCGGCTATTGTTTTATGAAAATTCATTATAAAGAATCTACTAAGTCCTGGTAATAATCCAGGCCAAGGTGGGTAATAAGGTCTTCACCCATCATGTGTCTTAAGGTATTCTGGAGTTTCATTAATTGTTTAAAAATATCATGTTCAGGAGGCAAGCCGGGTAAGGTTTGAGGAGATTTCAAATAAAATGAAAGCCATTCCTGAATGCCGCTCATGCCGGCACGTTTGGCCAGGTCCATAAAAAGCGCAAGGTCTAATACCAATGGAGCCGCCAAAATAGAATCGCGGCATAAGAAATCTATTTTTATCTGCATCGGATAGCCCAGCCACCCGAAGATGTCTATATTATCCCATCCTTCTTTGTTGTCGCCGCGTGGAGGGTAATAATTGATCCTCACTTTATGGTACATATCTCCATATAGCACTGGATTAGATTCACTTTTAAAGATCTCGTCTAATACGCTAAGTTTGGATACTTCTTTGGTTTTAAAATTATAGGGATCATCCAATACTTTGCCATCCCTGTTCCCCAATATATTGGTAGAAAACCATCCGCTGACACCCAATGCGCGTGCCTGTAATCCCGGAGCCAAAATAGTTTTCATCAGGGTTTGTCCTGTTTTGAAATCTTTACCGGCAATAGGCGAATTAGTTTCTTTTGACAATTCTATAAGAGCCGGTATATCTACGGTTAAATTGGGAGCGCCATTGGTAAAGGGTATGCCCAGTTTTAAAGCGGCATAGGCATAGATCATGCTGGGCGCAATGTTGTCGTCGTTATTTTTCAGCCCTATTTCAAATAGCTCTAAACTTTTATGAGCGTCAGAAATTTCAATATACTTTTCTGTAGAGGCGCACCATATTACTACAATCCTGGAACAGTTATTATCCTTTTTGAATTTTTTAATATCTTCCATAACGGCCAATGCCAGATCGTATTTGGTAGCGGCTTTTTTTACGTTAGGCCCAGTTATATTTCGTACATATTCGTGATCGAAAACAGCCGCCATAGGTTTTACTTTTTCAAGCTCAGGTTTTACCTGTTCTAAAAGACGGGTGTCCAACACACCGGCATTTAGAGCGGATTCATATACATTATCCTCATAAATATCCCATCCCCCGAAAACTATATCAGTAAGATTGGCCAAAGGCACAAAATCTTTTATCTTGGGATTCCTGTCTTCTGTACGTTTTCCGAGTCGTATGGTGCTCATTTGTGTCAGGGATCCGATGGGATGTGCTATTTCCTTTTTTACCGCTTCTACTCCTGCTATTACTGTGGACGCAATAGCACCAAGGCCAGGTATCAGGATACCCAATTTCCCCTCAGCGGGTAATACATCTTGTTTCATGTTCTATTGTTTTAATGAATAATTAATTTTCTTTTTGCTCATAACCAATTGAATTTTTGATACCATTTTAAACTCTCCATCAATCCTTTTTCCAAATTGAAAAGGGGATTAAAGTTTAATTCTTTCTTAGCTTTTTCTATACTGCATACCCAATTTGTTCCTGTAAGTTCATTCAATTTATCTTCATTTATTACCGGTGTTTTGTTGAACAGTCCGTCTGCTTTTTCCAAAGTTTTGGCGAGTATTTTAGTAAACCCATAAGGTAAATGAAACTTCACCGTCTTTTTCTTCATAAGAAGTTTCAGGTAGTTAGCCAGGTCGTACCGGGTGTAACTGTTGCCATCCGAAAGATTGTAAATACTATTGTTTGAATTGAGCAATACATTGATGGCTGCATCGGCCATATCCTTCACGTAGATAAAACTTAAGCGTTGCTCATTTTTCCCAATGTATAATTCCAGTCCTCTTTTAACAGACTTGAACATCAGGAATATATCTTTTTCTCTTGGGCCATAAATGGCAGTTGGCCGTAGTATTACCACCGGTATGGTCAATTGGCGCAATTTTGTTTCCGAGAGTAATTTGCTTTTACCGTAACCTGTTACAGGGTTGGGAATGGTAGTTTCATCTATAACTTCATTTGTATTTTTTAATGGCCCCAATGCCGCAAGGCTGCTTATATAGACAAACCTTTTTATCGGTATAGCCGCCTGCTGCGCCGCCGTTGCAAGATTAAAAGTATAGCCGGCATTTATTTCATTGTATTGGGCTTCTGTTCTTGCTTTTGTGGTACCAGCCGCATGAATAATATAATCATACTTTTTGTCCCTGATCTCTTTTGTCAAACTTTGTAAATTGGAATAATCGAGATAGGTGAAAGAAATAGGTAAATGAGCGAGATGCCTTATATCACTGCTTTCCCTGACGCCAGCATACACCTCCATATCTTTTCCCAATGCGGCTTCAATCAAATGAAATCCTAAGAAACCACTCGCTCCTGTTATCAGCACTTTCTCTTTCATATTACTTTTTCAAAAAGGCGGTATTTTTTATACACTTTCCCATTCATACTCTGAATGCCTTTGTTCATCAAAAAATTATCTTCCAAAATCCACGAAGCTTCACCCCCTACGATATTTTTTTTGGCTGCCCTTTCAATTATGGAAGCATAAAAGCATGCTTCAATTCCTAATCTTTTATATCCGTCTATAACTCCCAAAGCCAGCACCCTTACCACATTTACTTTCCTCTTCCCCAGCAGCAGCCTGAGCAGGCCGGTAGGGAGTAATCTTCCTCTTTTTATTTTTATAAGTATCTGGTTTATATCTGCAATGGCCAATGCGAAGCCCACAATTTTTCCTTCCTTTTCGGCTATGAGACAAAACTTTGGATCTAAGATCATTTTTAAATCTTTAGCGAGGTAATCAAACTCTTTATCTGTCATAGGCACAAAACCCAGATTCTTATCCCACGCGGCATTATATACTTCTCTTAATTTTTTAGCCTCGTTTTTAAAATCACTCATATTGATAGGCCTGATGATAATGTGGTTCTGAGCCAGCCTTTGTATAAGCGCCTCATGTAGTCGCAAGGTTCTCTGATCGGTGGTTTTTGTTTCCAGGAAATAGGCTAACAGATCAGTGTTTTTTGTGAGCCCCGCCGCTTCTATTAAATGGAGGTAATAAGGTTTATTGTAAGGCGTCATTACCACCGGAGGTTTATCAAAACCTTCTATCAACAGGCCGCAGGGGTCATTGGTAGAAGGATTGACCGGCCCGATAATTTTGGTAACCTTTTGCAATCTTAGCCAATCGCTGGCGGCGCCAAAAAGTTTTAGAGCCACCTGCTCGTCATCTATACAATCAAAGAAGCCAAAGAATCCATCATTGGATTTATTAAAATCATTGCTCTTGTTATTTAAGATAGAAGCGATTCTGCCTTTTATAACATTGCCTTCAATAGCCAAAAACATTTTAATCGTGGAATGCTCATGAAACGGATGTTTGCCCGGGGTTAATAAATCTCTTTGGGCAATAAACAATTCCGGCACATAATTTTTATCATCTTTATAAAGAGCGTGTGGAAAATCTATAAACTTCCTTAGCATTCTCTTTTCAGTAACGGGTAAAATATTGATCATACTTTTTCAATTTCTGCCAGTGGCACTTCAATATGGTTCGCGGCCTTTTTAAATTTATCTACGGCAAAATTGATCTGATCTTTTGAATGAGTAGCCATCAGCGAAAACCGGATAAGGGAACTGTCGCTTGGTACCGCCGGAGAAACCACCGGATTCACAAAAACACCTTCATTCATCAGCATCTTCGCCATAAGGAATGTTTTCTCATTGTCTCTTATATATATGGGGATGATCGGGGTTTCGGTGGGGCCTATGTCGAAACCTGCATTTTTAAATTCGTTAATGGCGTAGTTGGTATTTTCCCATAATTTTTCGATAAGGCCTGTGTCTTCTTTGAGTACGGTTAGTGCGGCTAAGGCACTGGCAGCGGCGGCGGGAGAAATACTTGCACTAAACATAAGCGACCTGGCATGATGCTTCAGGTACTCAATCACATTTTTATCGGCTGCTATAAAACCACCTATGGAAGCGAGGGATTTACTAAAAGTCCCCATGATCAAATCCACCTCGTTGGTAACCTTGAAATGTGCCGCAGTGCCGCGCCCCTGCGGGCCTAATACTCCAAGGGCGTGTGCATCATCTACAAAAACCGAAGCATTATATTTTTTGGCCAACCGGGTAATTTCTGGTAATAAAGAAATATCGCCTTCCATGCTGAAAACGCCATCCGTTGCTATCAGTTTAAAAGCATCGAAAGGAACACTCTTTAACTGCGTTTCGAGGTGAGCCATATCGGAATGTGGATACTTGAATATTTTTGAAAAAGATAAACGGGAGCCATCTATGATACAGGCATGATCATGTTCGTCCAGGAACAAAAAATCACTTCTGCCGCCCAGCGCGGATATTACTCCCAGGTTTACCTGGTACCCCGTACTGAATACAAGGGCAGCTTCCTTTCCAACAAATTCCGCCAGTTGCTTCTCAAACTCCAGGTGCAGATCAAGGGTGCCGTTTAAAAACCTGGAACCCGCGCAGCCGCTTCCATATTTATCTATCGCTTTCTTGGCGCACTCCTTTACATAAGGATGGTTGGTAAGTCCAAGGTAACTGTTGGATCCAAACATAAGAATCCTTTTACCTCCAATGATCACTTCCGTGTCCTGATCCGTTTCTAAGACTCTGAAAAAAGGATATATACCTGATGCTTTCAATTTTTCTACCGTAGTAAAAGAATTAATTTTTTTGTTCAGTGGACTATTATTCATAATAAAATTTTCTCGTAAGAAATTAAAAACTACCTATGTTCAATTATACTTGAAAAGCATCAGTTGCACTTATCCTGTATAGTTAAAAGCACTCCCTTGCACCTGTTGGCTTCTTCTTTGGTTATATTCTTATTCAAATTTAAGTCTAATTCCAGGAACTTTTTGTGCATTTTGGTTATTATACGCCTGCCTTCGGGCGTCAGTTGAATTATATTCTTTCTCAGATCTTCAGATGACGTTGTTCTCTTTAAATATTTTTTTTCTTCCAGGATATTTATAGTCCTTAGCGCAGCTGATTTGGTTTTGTTCAGCAAATTGGCAATGTCCTGTTGGATCATTTCTTTTCCTTCGTTTTTGGATAAAAAATATAACACTCCCATTTGTTCAAAAGTGATTTCCAAATTGAGGGTTGCGAAAGCGCCATTAATATTTTTGATCAGCATCTTACCGGTACATATAATCACAAACCCAATCGTATCAACCATTTCGTTACATTTCATACCAATAAAGTTGATTAGTCAACTATTGCAAAAGTATTATGTTTTATTCCTCAAAAAAATTTTTTTTAAAAAATTATGTTTCGATAAGCGATACAAATAGGGTTCTTTGTAGAAGAATCTGTTATTGCTAAACAGAAACTTATGCTAGGGAGAGTAATGATGACGTAAGAATATTGTATTACAGGCGTGGGCCGTAAAGAAACTAATTTCGTTTTAAAATTGATTAATCAGTCTGGCCGCCTTCCTTGGTATAGGCTTTTATGAGTAATGCGCCAAGATTTTTTTGCGGAGGAATGTAATCTTCAAATGTTTCCCTTTCATCTTTAGAAGCTTTGCTGAAAGAGTTGGTAAGCCCCGACCACATCTGTCTCCAGTCAATATTTTTTCCGGCGATAAGCGAATTGTCCAATGCTTCTATAATGGATTTATTTACATTTTTGGTTCCTGTTTGCTTGGTGGAAATGATGTGCGCTTCCGGAGCATATTTTAAAATGGTTGCCAGGTTCTGATAACCGCCACACGAGCCCAGCATAATGATCTTGGCATTTTCAGGAAGCTGTTGAATGGTATAAGGAAGATGGTAGCTGTGCCCGCGGTGGATTACAATGGAAGGTTTTAATCCAATACCGTCGAGGTAATTTATGAGGCTCTTTTGCGCATCCGCATCTTTATCTGTTTCGTTATCCAGCGGAAGATTGGCATAAATCCAAACCCGTTTTCCTTTAATAGATTTTATTTCTACCCATTCTTTTTTCACGGTAATATTCCATTCATTCCTGGGGAAAGAAGTGAGGTAACTGGCGTAAGATTCTTTGCCGTCCTTATCACCGTAAAAAAATACCAGTTCAACAATGCGGCCGCTATCATCGGACAGGTAATTGTTATCAACCGTGTAGATAGGAGGGATTCCAATTTCTTTTGAAAGATCAATATTATTTTTAGGATCAGAGGAAAGGAATATTGTTTTTAGTAAACTATAAATTCTTCTTCCTCTTTCATTGTTTTCTTTTATACATCTTTGTTCATTCCATTCCACATTCCGCAACATAGACTTTTGCACTTGAAGATTGGTGATGCTTCCATAAGAGTCGGCAACATCAACTGCATCTTCGAGCGTGCCTGTTGCCTCTAACCTCAATACAAACGCCTGCATTAATTTTTCTGAATTTTCAGGCATGGTTTTTAAAAACTCATCCAATTTATTGTAGCCCGCAGCCATCTTTATAAACTTTTTAAACTTATCAAAGTTTACCGCCAACAGTAAAGAATCTCCATGAGGAACGGGCCCCATTTTTTGAATCATCCGGTCGAAACTGTATTTATAACTTGAAGTGTAAATATCATTTTCACCCAATGTCATCATGTAATAAAGTTCCTTTGCATTTAAAGGCTCTATAGCCCGGAAGCGGATAGGGTTGGGGCTTTCATGCAATTCGTTGATGGGATTAATAAAATGCTGAATGGCCTTTTTTTGCAACATATCTACCAATCCGTTGGAACCCAACATTGCAATAGGCGTATCGCCTTTTACGAGCCTGGAGTAATAATCAATTTCGGTATTTACCAACAGCCTGTAATACCCCACACTGTCATAACTCTTGTCGGAAGTTCCCACCACTTTGGTAAGGCCTTCTATCGTTTGTTTGCCATTGATAAGATTATCTAAAAAAGGGAAATAAAAAAGCGCGCGGTTCTGTGTACTTAATTGTACCACGGTTTTGATACGGCTGTCATCAATTCTTCTGATGAGTTTTCCCTGGCTACTGTTGGTAGATTGAGCATAAGAATACAATTGGGTAGGGCTGTTGTTGAACGCGGCAATCACCAGCGAATCAGCAAAAGGCTCATTTACATAAGGGCCAATATTTTTCAAAATTTCATCAGGATGAAGTTTGCAAAACTTCCTGAATAGTACAACCTGGCTTTCTTTGTAACCGATGTTTTCATCAAAAATTCCGGCACTGATTCTGCCCACTTCGTAAGGCGCTTTTTGTATAAGTGGCGTCATGTCTTCTCCTCTAATATTTGCATAAAAAACTTCAGAAAAAGTTTCAACAAGCGATGGAGCCAGTGAAGGTGAAATTTCGTGAGATTTCCATTCTACGTTAAAACTTCTTACCAGTGATTCAACGTATCGCAGGTACCTGACTTTATCGTTATTGGTAGGCAAATCTTTATTGATCTCAATGTCATTTCGCAACACGTTTATTTTTCTGATAATAGCGTCTGTAACCTGTAAGTTTACTTCAGCGTTGTTGCTTACTTTTATTAAACCATCTAATTTCCCATCGAGTTTATCAGCCCGGTTTTGTTCCGCTTTTATTTTATCATGAAACCCTTGCCGGCCTACCGGGATATTGGTAGTATCACCATTTGCAAAAGTAAATTGAGGAATAAACAAAAGCAGTGTAAAAAAGTATAGAATTGTTCTCATAATAAATGGTAGAAGCAAAAATGTTTCCAATAGTTGCAAATTAAGTTTTTGCTTTCAGGTAAAAGAGTAATTAAAAAGCATTTTGCCGTATAAATGGGTGTTATTAACCTTTCCTTAGGAGAATGAAGGCCTGTATATTGATAGGCTGCCTACTCTGTTACAGAGACAGTTTTCTTTCTTATATTTTAAAAGAGAAGAACTGCCATTCGCACCATGTATGGTTAAAAAAAAGCGGCTCCTCTTTTTGTAGATCAATATTAAAAAATTGTAAACAGATCTTTAATAACACATATTTAATATAGGTTTGCAATCCATGACACCGGAAACAAAAGCACGCACCATTTTAATTGCCGACGATGAGCCCGATATCCTGGAGATCATCGGTTATAATCTGCAGGCAGAAGGCTATACAGTAATTGCCGCAAAGAATGGCAACGAAGCCATTGACCTGGCAAAAGGTAACCAGCCGGACCTGATCATTCTGGACGTAATGATGCCCGGTAAAACGGGATTTGAAGTATGTAAAACACTCAGGGCGCTTCCCGCCTTTCAGGAGACAGCTATCATTTTTTTAACGGCGCTTAATGATGACAGCACCCAGATCAAAGGTCTTGAAACCGGTGGCGATGATTACCTTACGAAACCTATAAGCCCCAGAGTTTTAATAAGCAGGGTGAACGCGCTTTTCAGGAGAATTATAAAAGAAACAGGAAGCGTATTGCAAATTGGCGATCTTTTAATTGACCGCGAAAAATATATGGTTACTTCCAACGACCAGGAAATTATTTTGGCCAGAAAGGAATTTGAATTGCTGGCGCTCCTTGCTTCCAAGCCGTCAAAGGTTTTTTTGCGAAATGAAATTTTGCATAAAGTATGGGGAACGGAAGTGATTGTGGGAGATCGTACCATTGACGTGCACATCAGGAAAATACGTCAGAAGCTAGGCGATGATTGCATCACTACCGTAAAAGGTGTGGGATATAAATTTCAGATGTAACCCTTGCAGTGCATAACGAGTGGCTCCATAGGCGCTTAAATGATTTAACAATAAAACCATTAAGCAATCAATCATTAGTATCTACATTTGGAAGTAGGTTTAAAACTAATTCCATGAAAAAATTCATTGCTTCATTTGCCTTTCTCTGTATCTCTGTTTCACTTTTTGCACAAAAGGATTCATCCAATGAATTAAATGGGCTGTTTAAAAAAGCCAATTCTATTTTTTCTAAAAATACTTCTTCGTCGGGAAATTTATCTTCCGGCGAAATTGTGTCCGGGTTGAAAGAAGCCCTTGCCCTTGGCGCTGAAAAAAGCGGCAGCAGGCTTTCTGCCACCGATGGCTTTTTTAAAGATGCGGCTGTAAAAATTTTATTACCCAAAGAGGTGCAGGACGTAGAGAAAAAGATGAGAATGCTGGGCATGGGAAAACTGGTTGACAATACCGTGCTAAGCCTGAATCGCGCTGCTGAAGACGCTTCCAAAGCCGCCGCGCCTATTTTTCTTTCGGCCATAAAAAAGATGACTGTAACGGATGCACTCAATATTTTAAGAGGAACCGACACCGCGGCCACAGGTTATTTAAGAAAAGCAACTTCTCCCGAACTGGTGGCCTCCTTTATGCCGGTGATAGAAGAGTCATTAAAAAAAGTGGATGCTACTAAATACTGGAAAGATGTTTTTGGCGCTTACAATCGTTTTTCATCCAAACCTGTTGACACTGATATTAATAGTTATGTAACGGCAAAAGCGCTTGATGGAATATTCCATTACGTGGCGCAGGAAGAAATTAATATCCGGAAGAATCCGGCAGGAAGAGTAACGGATGTATTGAAGAAGGTTTTTGGGAATTAGTTTTTTTATAGCACGAATTTTGAAGACGAATTACATGGGTTTTTGGGCATGAACCTGCCTGTCGGCAGAGGGTTAAACGAATTTTAAACGCATTGTTCAGGTCACACATTTGTACCCGGAATAATAAGCGAATAAATAATAAAACAATTAACGACCCCATGAGGCTATTTCTTCTTTTCTCAATTTTTATTTTTCTAAGCTCTTCTTTACTTTCTCAAAACATAACGGGAAACTGGAAAGGGAGCATTGAGGTAAGCGGGCAGAAGATACCTATTGTTTTTCATTTTTATAAAGATAGCGTAGGGAAAGTGGATGGCAAATGGGACAGCCCTTCACAAAATGCTATGGGCATGGCTTTCAGCGAAATTGATATTATTGATGATAGTGTGCATCTTGACATAAAAATAATTTCGGGCTCTTACGAAG
>JBDSOE010000277.1:0-2848 GCA_039915005.1 Ginsengibacter sp. | reverse complement strand
TCATTTAGAGACACTAACGTCTGATGATATTAAATTGTTAGGAAAATATAACGGAGCTTCCACACTGTTGCCAACAGCGGCCTTTTTTCTGAGAATGCCTTTGCAACCTGCGCGCAGCCTGATTGATGCAGGTGCAGCCGTAACCCTTGCTTCGGATTATAATCCAGGTTCTTCACCTTCGGGAAATATAAATTTTGTAATTTCATTAAGTTGCATTCAAATGAAAATGTTGCCCGAGGAGGCTATCAATGCGGCAACCATCAATGGCGCCTGTGCTATGGGAATTGAGAAAGAATATGGAAGTATTTTCGCTGGGAAAAAAGCGAATTTGATTTTTACTAAACCAATCCCTTCTCTTTCTTATCTTCCATATTCTTTCGGAAGTAATTTAATTGATAGAGTAATGATCTGTGGCTCATTTATTTAAAAAGAAAAACAATTTAAAAAAATGCTTACTCATTTTAAACCTTACAACAAATCCGATATTCTTGCGCTTACGCATCTCCGTAAGTTCGAAACAAAAATGGGCGAAATAGTACGTTGCGAACTGGTTTCAGAGAATATCGAAAAAGCGATTGGGGAAACTTCTGCGCGGTATGTGATTCTTGGGGTGCCCGAAGACATTGGTGTAATAGCCAATCTCGGAAAGGGTGGGGCGGATTCGGCATGGTTTCCTTTTTTAGATTCTTTCTTAAACATTCAAAGCAATGACTTCTTAAGTGGTGAAAATATTCTGATCGCCGGCCATTTTGATTTTACGGAGGAACAAAAACTGATTAATGTAAATGCACCTACCTCTGAAGAAAAAATTGCTGCTTACAGGGTTTTGGTAAGTAAAATAGATACGGAAGTGGAAGAGTTGGTGAAGATAATAACTCAAAATAAAAAAATTCCAATCATCATCGGTGGAGGACATAATAATGCGTATCCGGCTATAAAGGGTGCTGCCAAAGGGTTGTACAAAGCTGAGCTTTTGCAGTTGGCACAAATAAACTGTATCAACCTGGATGCGCATACCGATTATCGTCCTACGGAAGGAAGGCATTCGGGAAATCCTTTTCGGTATGCGGATGAAGATGGCTATTTAAATAAATATTGTGTGATTGGGATCCATGAAAATTATCTGCAGCAAAATGTATGGATAGATTTAGTGAATAATCTTTTTACTGATTTCATCACTTACGAAGATATTTTTATTCACGAAAAAAGAAATTTTATACAGGCGGTTTCTCATGCTACGGGATTTACAGAAGACAATTATACCGGCATAGAATTGGACCTTGATTCTATTGAAAATACATTAAGCAGCGCTGCTACTCCCTGTGGTTTAAGTCCGCTGCAAGCCCGGCAGTACATAAATTTTGTGGCAATGGATTCCAAAGTGGCTTACGTACATATTTGCGAGGGCGCTACTAAATTATCTACAGGTGAAACGAATGTTTCCACAGGGAAATTGATTAGTTACCTGGTAAGCGATTTTATAAAAGCTCATTCGGGTGTGAAGTGAATATAATCCTGTTATTATTGCCCGGAAAATTAAAACAACTTTTTTCTAATAAAATATTGGGTTACAAGTATTCATTTTTCATAGTATGTCCATCCTTTCATTTACCAGAGCGGATTTACCACCCTGGTGTGCTGTTGAAATACTATAGGTACATGCCTGATACACAAAAAAACCGCATTTAAAAAATACTGGGTTACCAATGAAATTGATAAAATTTATTGCGGGCTTAAATATTGGGCATAAGCATATCCTTCCACACCAGCGTCTGTTTTTATAGACCACCATTGATTATTGGGCTTGCTCAATAAAGTTACCACTTCCCCATGCGCTGCTTTACCCACTATAGGCTGATCGGTACCAGGCCCTTTACGAATATTCAGGTTGGTACTGTCGGTAGTTACTTTCGCTTTGGTGCCACTGCCTGCAGCTACATTCACATTCATTATAAGATCGCCTGAGCGAAAGTCAGGATCTATTTTATTGTAAATATCCCAGAGTTTATCTTTTACATCGCCGGTAGGCGCCTCGCCTTCCATATGCAACACGCTGCCCTGCTCACTTACCTGAAGATTGCTGATGCCAGATGCATTGGCCGTATCAATTAATTCTTTGTATTTATCTTGTACTGCTGACATGATGTAATTTATTTAATGGTTAATTGATTGTTGATTTTTGAAGGTTTTAAGGTGTTCAGCGTCTGCATTAATTTTTGCAGATCGGCACGCTTAATAGTTCCTGTCAAAGTGATTTCCCCATTGTTTACAACAGCTGTTACGGTCGGAAAATCTTTAGTCGCATCCGTTACGCCTTGGTTTAACGTGTTGTCGGGATTTACAACTACAGGAGCCTGCATTGGTGCAGGGATGGTAGTGTTGTTTACCACAGACTTTACACCTTTTACTCCTTTAGCTGTAGTTTCTACTACATTCCTGCAAGCATCGTCTTTCACTTCTCCGGTTAATGTAGCTACACCATCAACAACGTTGGAAGAGGCACCGGCACATTCTGGTGTGGCAGCAAATTGCTCTGAGATTTTTGCTTGTACATCCGAATCTTTCGGCTTACAGCCAAAAAATAAAATGGATGCCGAAAGAAAAATAGCAAAAAAGATTTTTGTCAGGTTCATGTTAATAGTTTTAGAAGATTAATAATGTTACCGATGTAACAAAAATGCCTCCAATTTTTTCACTTAATAGCTACTTAATTAATGACCGTCCTGCAATTTGTTTTTGAAATATATCGCCCTTAATTATCAAAGGCCCGCTATTCTTCCTCCATCAATGGGTAAATTAATTCCCGTTATATAGGATGCAGCAGGGGAACATAGAAACGCCACAGCCG
>JBDSOE010000004.1:0-36073 GCA_039915005.1 Ginsengibacter sp. | reverse complement strand
AGGCGGGGACATAGTCATGAGCGGATCACCACCAGGAAGAAGCGGATGGATCATTGGTATCAATGTTCCGGAAAGTGAAAAAGAAATATCAGGCACCTTACTTTCTATAGAAAACCGTTCAGTGGCCACCTCAGGAGATGTGTATCAATTTGTATCACTGAAAGGGAAAAAATATTCACATATAATAGATCCGCGCAAAGGTTTGGGAGATACTAAGCAGCGGAATGTTACAGTTATAGCATCCTCTGGTGAGCAAGCCGATTGGATAGCTACTGCCTGTAGTTTACTACCTTTAAGAAAAGCAAAACGCCTTATTAAAAACCATCCAGGTACCGCTTGGCTGATTTCGGAAATAAAACGTGGTAACATAAAAAGCTGGAAAAGCAAGGATTTTAATAATTACATACTGCGAAATTGAACTCAAAACAAGCGCCTGGAACTTCCAGTTATTTATGCGACATGATACCAAAACGCTTCACTCTTTCCCGGGGCTTAGACAGTAATTCTGTATTTTTCTTCCTTTTAAAAGATTTGTGATTAAATTGCAGATATACCCTTTAATATTAAAGCTAAGTATTGTATGCCTTTTATGAGAACTACTTTCATAATTATTAGTTTACTTATTCTTTCAGTACCAGTAAAAGCCCAGGATTTCAAACCTTACGACCAGCCCATATCCGGCAGTGATATTGTAATAAAAATGGTGCCGGTTAGTGCAGGAGAATTTTCTATGGGAAGCCCTACATCAGAAAAGGGAAGAAAAACAGAAGAAGGGCCTCAGAAAAAAGTAAAGGTTGATGCTTTCTGGATGGGCACTTACGAAATAACTTTTGATCAATACGATATTTTCGCCGACGAAGAGAAGGATAAAGAGCCGGTTGCTGATGCCATCACAAGGCCCAGCCCGCCTTACATTGATCTTACACTGGGTATGGGAAAAGCCGGTGGATACCCGGCGAATAGCATGAGCCAATATGGGGCGCTGATGTTTTGCAAATGGCTGTACAAAAAAACCGGCATATTTTTCCGGTTGCCCACGGAAGCAGAATGGGAATATGCAGCCCGCTCCGGTTCGAAAACACCTTATTTTTTTGGAACAGACGATAGCCGTTTAAAAGAATATGCCTGGTATGCCACCAATAGTGAAGAAAAATATCATAAAGTGGGAGAGCTAAAACCCAATCCATGGGGGCTGTATGATATTTATGGGAATATGGCTGAGTGGACATTGGATCAATATGATGAAAATTATTTTAAGAAGATCACGCCAGACAATCCATGGTTACAACCGGATGCCAAACACCCACGAACTTTAAAAGGAGGCACCTACAAAGATGAACCGGGAGAATTAAGAAGCGCCGCCCGCCTTAAATCCAACCTGGACTGGAATCGTCGTGATCCGCAGATTCCAAAAAGTAAATGGTGGAATGCTGATGCGCCTTTTATTGGCTTTCGCATTGTGCGTCCTGTAAAACAGCCAATCCCCGCTGAAGCAGAACAATTTTTTGACAACATGCTAAATCCCAAATAAAAATTATTAATTAAACCTCAATAGAAAAATTCAAAAACAATATCATGGAAAATGAAAAAAATACCAATTCCCAATCCCGCCGCGAATTCGTAAAAACATCTTCGATAGTAGCAGGTGGAATGCTGGCCATGCCCTTTATTTCACGCGCTAATTATTTTTCCGGATCAGCCGGTACCATAAAAATTGCGCTGATAGGATGTGGTGGCAGGGGAACCGGCGCCGCTGTACAAGCATTGCGCACAAAGCAAAATGTAGAGCTCGTGGCCATGGGCGATGCTTTTAAAGACAGACTGGACGACAGTTATAAGAATATAAAAGAAGCATTGGGTGAAAACGCCAAACGCCTCAATGTAAAAGAAGAAAATAAATTTGTAGGTTTTGATGCCTATAAGAAAGCGATTCCCCTGGCTGATGTAGTGATATTGGCTACGCCTCCCGGTTTTCGTTCCTACCATTTTGAAGAAGCGGTAAACCAGGGCAAACAGATATTTATGGAAAAACCAGTAGCTACTGATCCCGCCGGAATTCAACGCGTACTGAAAGCTGCTGAAATAGCAAAAGAAAAAAAACTGAATGTAGTGGTGGGCCTTCAACGTCATTATCAAAATTCATATAGGGAATTGTATAAGCGCGTGCAGGATGGAATGATCGGTGATATTCTTTCAGGGCAGGTTTATTGGAACCAGGGCGCCCTTTGGGTAAAGCCGCGTAAACCGGAATATACAGAAATGGAATACCAGATGCGTAACTGGTATTATTTTAACTGGCTGTGTGGAGATCACATTGTGGAGCAGCACATTCATAACCTTGATGTGATGAACTGGTTCACGGGCAAACAGCCGGTGAAAACAGTAGGCTCGGGCGGAAGAGCTACAAGGACAGGAAAGGAATACGGCGAAATATTTGACCATCACTGCCTTGAATATGCTTATGATGATGGCGTGCTGATGAACAGCCAGTGCCGTCATTGGAAAGACGCCGCCAGCAAAGTGGATGAACAAATCATCGGTACAAAGGGAAAGGTTTTTTGCGATGCCGCGAGGATAACAGATAACAAAGGCAAAGTATTATACCAGTTTGATAAAAAGAAAGAAAACAATCCTTATCAAACCGAGCACGATGAACTGTTCGCAGCCATTGCAAAAGGGGAATATAAATTCCACGATGCGGAAAGAGGAGCCCAGGCCACCCTTACCGCGATCATTGGCAGGCTGGCCACCTATTCAGGCCAGATCATTGACTGGAATACCGCACTAAACAGCGGACTGGATATAATGCCAAAGGAATTCAGCTTTAATGCCCAGCCTCCCGTGATGCCCGATGAAGACGGTTTTTATGCCCATGCCATTCCTGGAAAAACTAAATATTTTGTGTAATTGAGTGGAGAGTTTATCAAGAATATTTTTGAATGAAAGCGATCGTTTGGAATTTTACTTTGATAAGAAATTTAATGACATCATTTTTTCGTAAACAAATTGCCATTTACTGAAACAAAAAAGGCAATAGAGAATTTAATATACCACACCGGCCTGCCTTAGTACCTCATCCATAATTTTACTAACCAATAAAGTTAAATGATGGGGCATCTTATTGCTTTGTAATAAATTATTATCAAGGCAATGCATTACCTCTTTTATTTCATATTCAAAGCCATTGCATAAATGGGGGATGGAAAAATTTTGCGTAGCGCCCCCGGGCAAATGGACCGAAACATCAGTTGCCTTAAACCAGGGATTATGCACTTTTATACTTCCTTTCGTACCGATGATTTCAGCCTCAATGCCGCTATTAAAATTGATTGCCGATAACAGATGTGCGGTTTCACCATTTGGATATTTCATTATCATATTGGCATATTCATCTACCCCCGTTACCGTAAGGTTTGAGACACTCTGTATAAGAGAAGGAGCACCTAAAATTAAGGCGGATAAAAAAATTGGATAAACACCTACGTCCATAACCGAGCCTCCACCCAAGGTCTTATTCAACAGCCTTCCTTCCATATTTACGGGTGCGGCAAAACCAAAATTTGCGCTTACATATTGTGGTTTGCCAATAACATCTTCTTTGATGAGCATAAGAATTTTTTCAATGAACGGCATACAACTTGTCCACATGCCTTCCATTAAAAACAGTTTCTTTTGAGTAGCCAGCGTAATCATTTCAGTGGTTTGCCGATGTGTAAGAGACATTGGTTTTTCACACAACACAGGCTTATTGTTTTGTAAACAAAGCAGAGTTTGTTCGTAGTGAAAAGCATGTGGGGTGGCGATATAAATAATGTCCACCTTTTAATCTTTAACCAAATCATTATAACTATTATAAAACTGAGAAGCCTGGTATTTTGACGCATACGCTTTGGCTTTATGTTCATCACGGGAAGCTATGGCATACACTTCCGATCCCTCCACAAAGCAAAGCGCCTTACAAAACTTTTCGGCAATTCTCCCCGCCCCTAAAATCCCCCAGCGATAATTTCTATTCATAATCGGATCATTAAATCAGGTTTTATAAATATAACAGGCTACATAAGAATCAGATAAGAGTAAATGTATTTCATTGACATTACAATAATTCACTTATCTCCTCTTTTGAAGCAGCGAGGAAATTACTAAAAACGAAAAAACCTCCGAAATTAATCAGAGGTTTTTTTGTCGGGGCGGCAAGATTCGAACTTGCGACCTCCACATCCCAAATGTGGCGCGATGACCGGGCTACGCTACGCCCCGAATAATTTATTTCCGGTACCCTCGATTAAGAACTGCGGAGAGGGTGGGATTCGAACCCACGGTACAGTTTAACCCGTACGACGATTTAGCAAACCGTTCCTTTCGGCCACTCAGGCACCTCTCCTCTTTTGAGTAATTAAGGGCTGCAAAAGTAGCCATTCGTATTCAAAGTTTAAAATAAATAATTAAGGCTTTGTGGGTAAAATTTTACATAGCGGCCAACTGCACTTTTTGCTGAAGTTCTATCACGCTTTCCTTAAATAAAGTGTCTGTGTCCATCAGGTCTTTCACGGTTTGGCAACTATGAATGACTGTAGTATGATCGCGGCCGCCAAAATGTTCGCCGATAGTTTTTAAAGAGTTTTTAGTAAACGCTTTCGCAAGGAACATAGTTATCTGCCTTGCCTGCACTATTTCTAGCTTCCTTGTTTTTTGTAATAGCTTTTCATAAGGCACATCAAAATAATCGCATACCATCTTTTGAATAGTGTCTATGGTAATTTCTTTTGAAGATGATTTTATGAAGTTTCTCAAAACTTTTTTTGCTAATTCTAAATCTATTTCTCTCTTATTCAGCGAAGATTGTGCCAACAGGGAAATTAGCGCTCCCTCAAGTTCGCGAATATTATTTTGAATATTGTAGGCGATATATTTTACCACTTCCTTCGGCATCTCCAGCCCATCATTTTTCATTTTTCTTTCCAGTATCTCAATCTTGGTTTCATAATCATGAATCTGAAGGTCAGCGCTTAGTCCCCAACGAAAACGGCTTAATAATCTTTCCTGTACACCTTCCAGATCTTTAGGAGGCTTATCAGTGGTTAAAATCAGTTGCTTGCCACTTTGATGCAAATGATTAAAAATGGCGAAGAAGGCATCCTGCGATTTTTCGGCACGGTTAAAAAATTGTACGTCATCAATAATTAACACATCTATTAGCTGGTAAAAATGGATGAAATCATTGATGGCATTATTACGTCCATGATCCACAAACTGGTTAATGAACTTTTCTGAACTCACATATAATACCACCTTATTCTCATGAAGTCTTTTTACTTCATTGCCAATTGCCTGCGCCAGATGAGTTTTTCCTAAACCCACGCCACCGTATATTACCAAAGGATTAAAGGAGGTGGAACCCGGTTTTTCGGCCACTGTTTTTCCTGCACGTCTTGCCACCCTGTTGCAAGCGCCTTCCACATAAGAATCAAAAACATAAGTAGGATTCAACTGCGAATCTATCTGCATTTTTTTAAGACCCGGAATTACAAACGGGTTCTTAACAGGGTTGTTTATGACTAAAGGAAAATCCATTTCATTGTTTGAATAAGACTGGTAACCACGCCCCGGCACATTCATCATTAAGGGCTTGTGGTTATCGTTTCCACTATCCACCATAATACGATATTCAAGCCTTGCCTCTTTTCCCAATTCCCTCTTTAAAGTTTTTGCCAGCAGGTTTACATAATGTTCCTCAATATACTCATAAAAAAACTGACTGGGCACTTGTATCGTCAACACCTTATCTTTTAACAACACCGGCTTTATAGGTTCGAACCATGTTTTGTAATGTTGCCACTCAACTATATCCTTTATAATATTGAGACAATTACTCCAAACTGTTTCGCAACCATTATTCATTGTATATCTTGAGCCTTTAATTTGCGTTTAGAAAATATTTTTCGGGGTGCCGGTGAAAGAATTTTAATAAAAAAAGATTTATAAAAATCCTATCAGCAAGACAGCGAATATCAATAGAATTTGTTGAAAAAAAAATTTTTTATTCTTTGTTTTTGTTGTCCGAAATACAGTATGGACTTTTAAAAAAAATAAAGATTTTTATTTAAACTTATCAATAATTTTCAAGACGTACGCCCTCATTGGTTTGTAAAGAATATTCCATTCCGTTTTAATTATTTTCAGAAAGACTTCCACTTTTTTCCATAGTTGAAAAATCAAAAAGGAAAAGGAAATGAATTGTGCAAAAGATTTTTTGACATTATCATTTTCAAACAAGGTTTTAAAATAAATGACTTTATCTTTAAAAAAAAATTACTACAACATGAGTTATGAACTATCAGGAAAATTATTAGAAAAATTTGAAACCATTCAGCGAACAGAAACTTTTAAAATAAGAGAATTTGTGGTAGAAAAATCTGAAGAAGTGAATGGGAAAACAATCACCAATCTTATTAAGTTTCAAAGTGTGCAGGACAAGACAGCCATTATAGACAAAGTAAATGCAGGCGATGAAATAAAGGTTCACTTCAATATTCGTGGAAGCAAATGGGAAAAGGATGGGCGTGTCTCTTATTTTAATAACCTGGATGCGTGGCGTATTGAGCAAATATTACATCCCGGCGAAGAAAAGTCATCAGGTAACCATGAATTCCTAGAGCCCTTAGATACATTCACCGCTTCATCGCAGGATACCATTGATGACCTGCCGTTTTAAAATCTAAACCTTCTAAAAAAAATATCATTAAGTTTAGGTCGCTGCGTAAAAAACAGGAAGATTTTTGTCTTTCCCACTTTGAAGAAATCTTCCTGTTTCGCAGCGAAACGACATTCTCATAAAGGGCTACAGCAAAAACTTTCAGGATAAAAACCTGGCACAGATCTATGCAACAAAAAATAACACTCCAAGTACTTCCCTACGAAGCCATCAGCAACGATTCCATAAAAAATTATATTGCCCAAAAAACAGGCAAAAAAACAGAGGAAATAACCGGGTATCATCTAATAAAAAAATCCATTGACGCCAGAAGCAAAAATGTATGGATAAACCTAACCGTAAACGCTTTCATCAGCGAGCCATTTTATGCAAGAGTTTTACCCACTTTTTGTTTTAAAGAGGTAAGTAACGCTTCGAGAAAAAGCATCATCATCGGGGGTGGCCCTGCAGGCATATTTGCCGCGTTACAATTGCTGGAATCAGGCATAAAACCGATTATTTTAGAAAGAGGAAAAGAAGTAAGGGAACGGCGGCGCGACCTTGCCTTATTAAACAGGGAAGGCATTATAAATGCAGAAAGTAATTATTGTTTTGGCGAAGGCGGCGCGGGCACTTACAGCGATGGAAAACTATACACCCGAAGCTCAAAGCGGGGAAACATAGACCGCATCTTACATCTTTTTGTTCATTTCGGGGCCGAGGAAAATATTTTGTACAACGCCCACCCGCACATAGGAACCAATAAACTTCCTCACATAATAACGGCCATGCGTAAATGCATTATTGATTGCGGCGGCGAATTTTTTTTTAATAAAAAAGTAACAGACTTTATCATTGAAAAAGATACCCTGCAATCCGTAATAACCGCTGACGGAGATTCTTTTTCAGGCGATTCTTTTATTCTTTGCACCGGGCATTCGGCCAGGGATATTTTTTCTTTATTACACAAAAAGAAAATAGAAATCATTGCAAAAGGATTTGCCCTGGGAGTAAGAATAGAACATCCGCAGGAACTCATCAACCACATTCAATATGGCAAAAGTAATTGGGCAGATACCTCAGCTTTGATGGAAAAAAACGGATTGCCGCCGGCATCATACAGTTTGGTGGAGCAGGTAGATGGGCGTGGGGTATTTTCTTTTTGTATGTGCCCCGGCGGAATTATAGCGCCAGCAGCCACTAACGAAAATGAATTGGTAGTGAACGGATGGAGTCCTTCCAAAAGAAATAATCCGTATGCCAATAGTGGTTTGGTGGTGCAGGTGGAAAGAGAAGATGTCCTAAAATATTTTTCTTTACTTAAAAAACCAAAAGATTTATACGACCCAGCCTCCCCATTATTTATGATGAATTTTCAAAGGGAAGTGGAACAAAAAGCCTTTGCCGCCGGCGGTGGTAAGTTTGTAGCGCCTGCCCAACGCATGGTTGACTTTACGAAAGATATATTTTCCACCTCACTGCCCCGGTGCTCTTACATTCCCGGAATCAATTCTACTTCCTTAAAAGAAGTGTTGCCGGAATTCATCCACTCGCGTTTAAAAAAAGCATTACCCGCTTTCGCAAAAAAAATGCCGGCAAGAAATGGCCATTCCGGGTATTTTACCAATGAAGCGGTGCTGGTAGCTACAGAAAGCCGTACCTCATCGCCAGTGCGCATTCCACGGCATGATGAATTATTACACCATCCCCAAATAAAAAATCTTTTCCCATGTGGCGAGGGAGCGGGGTATGCAGGCGGAATTGTAAGCGCTGCCATGGACGGGGAAAGAGTGGCATTGTCTTGCTGTTCCTATGCAGGAAAATAATATTTACCATCCATAAAATTGCTTTGGGTTAAAAACGGATATGCACTATTTTACAGCCGTTTTATATCCACGATATAATTTTTGTTCAATTAAAAATCAATTAAAAATTGATGACTATTCTCGAATTACAAAACCTCAAAAAATATTATGCCACGCAAAAGGCCGTGGATGATATTAGTCTCTCCATTCCACAGGGAAGTATTTTTGGTTTGCTGGGCCCCAACGGCGCAGGGAAAACCACTTTACTAAGAATGATCACCGGAATATTTTACCCGGATAGTGGTTCGATATTATTTGAAGGAAAAAAATTTGATCCGATAAAAGACATTTCCAGAATTGGTTACATGCCGGAGGAAAGAGGCTTGTATAAAAAAATGAAAATAGGTGAGCAGGCGTTATATCTTGCTATGCTGAAAGGCATGAGCAGGCGCGATGCTATGCAAAAAATAAAAGAATGGTTCGTAAAATTTGAAATGGAAAGTTGGTGGAATAAAAAGGTGGATGACCTAAGTAAAGGTATGAGCCAAAAATTACAGTTTGTTATTACCGTACTTCACGAACCTCATTTGCTTATTCTTGATGAGCCTTTCAGCGGACTTGACCCCGTAAATTCAAATCTGATCAAAGAAGAAATTTTTAAATTATCGCAAAAAGGAACTACCATCATTTTTAGTACACACCGCATGGAACAGGTGGAAGAGATTTGCGATAAAATTGTGCTGGTAAACAAGGGAAAGAAAATACTGGATGGAAGTTTAAGACAAATAAAAGATGATTTTAAAGAGCATGTTTTCAGAGTAGGTTTTGAAACCCTGCCGGAATATTTTGAAAATAATACGTTCCGGATTATCAGTAGCAAAGAAAATTATTGTACCGTAAAAATCAATGATGGCCATAGCCCTGCAGATGTTTTGAAAGCGTTTTTAGATCACAATGCCAGCATCATTTCTTTTAATGAAATACTGCCCACACTCAATGAAATATTTATTAAGCAGGTGGAAGGAACCAGGATGGCGCGGGAGTTTGCAAAAAACTGATCTGAAAAAAAAATAAAATACTAACAAATAATTCGTACTGAAATGAATAAAATATGGCTGGTTATTAAAAGAGAATACTTAACAAGGGTAAGAAACAAAACATTTATACTCTCCACCATTTTATTGCCTCTTTTTTTTATAGGATTCATTTTTGCTTCCGCTTATTTCTCTATACAAAGTGATGAAGAACAAAACATAGCGGTAGTTGACAATAACGGAATTTTTAAGAATAACTTTCAAAATGATAAAGCAATTACTTATGAATACCCATTAGATGTGAACGCCGATAATTTTAAAGAAAAGGGATATTCAGCCTTTTTAAAAATTCCGGAAAATTATGATTCCAAAGAAGATTCCATCTCGTTGGTTTCGGATAAACAATTGGGCATGAGTACGGAAGAAAAAATAAAAGACCAGATTAATAACGCCATAAGAAATAAAGCGTTTCTTCAAAATAATATTGATAGAAAGATATTGGATTCCATCAACAAAATGAATGAAGACCGGATGTATAAATTCAGCCCGGTAATAAAACAGGGAAATAAAACCGAGCAATCCAATTCAGGGCTTTCTTATGGAATCGGTTTTGGAAGCGGCATTTTAATTTATATGACCTTATTCATTTATGGCGCTGCGGTAATGCGCGGCGTGATGGAAGAAAAAATGAACCGGATTGCCGAAGTAATTATCATCTCGGTTAAACCATTTCAATTAATGATGGGGAAAATTTTAGGAATTGCCGCCGTCGGCATTACTCAATTGCTTATATGGCTGGTGCTTATAGTCGCTTTATCTTCTGTAGCTTCTTCTCTTCTTTCTCCGGAAACTTTGCAACACGCCCAGTCTGCGGGTACAGCTATGAATGCGGCGGGCAGCAGTTCTGCCGCTATGAATTTCTTCACCGCAAAAAGTACTTTTTTATCTGCTAACTGGGCGCTTATTATTCCTTGTTTTTTATTTTATTTTTTAGCCGGTTATCTTTTTTATGCATCCTTATTTGCGGCGGTGGGTAGCGTGGTAAATGAAGATCCCCAGGAAGCACAATCATTAATGTTGCCGATAACCATGCCTATCATTCTCTCCTTTATTATAATGACCACGGCAGCGGGCAAACCGGATTCGCCGGTGGCGGTTTGGGGAAGCATGATTCCTTTTTCGTCACCCATTGTAATGATGGCGCGTATTCCATCAGGAAGTGTTCCGCTGTGGCAAATAGGCGTTTCCATGCTCTCGCTGGTAGCCGGGTTCATCCTTACCACTATGCTGGCGGCAAAAATATACCGCACGGGAATTTTACTTTATGGTAAAAAAGTAACTTTTAAGGAAATGGGTAAATGGCTTTTCAGGAAATCATAACAAGATTATTCATCTGCTGCATTCTTATACCCGTCGATAAATGATGTTTTACTTCGTGAATGCTTAAGGGTCGGTCATGAAATATTTATTAGCCATTCATCATGATCCCTTCACTTTATATCAGCATTTACTAACCATAAAAAACTTACAGAGATGGTGAAGCGCTTTTTTCATTACCCGTACCAAAGAGCGCCTTGTGGGTTTCTTCCTTAAAATAGTTTAATAGAATACCACTTACCAGTAAACCGCCTACTGCAATAAGCGCCACAAAAAATCCGATGAAACCAAAAAGCATGGGCGATTTATTTTGTACACCATAAGGAGGTTCGGGCTTGTCAAGAACTTTTATAACAGGTGTTGCCTTCTGCAATTTATATGCGGCATTTTGCTGATTGGCAACGGCGGTAGCATATTGCTGGCGGATCATTTGTTTATCGGCCAATAAATTTTCCGCGGGGACTCTGAATTCGAGCTTTGCCGTGTTGGTGAACATGGTTCTTTTATCTATAGCAATAAGCTGGTCATCCTTGGAATTCATAACACTTCTGAGAGAATCCACTTTGCTGGTCGCAAATTCAAAATCGCGTTTGGCTTTCTCTCTTTTCAGGTCAATATAAAAAGTAGAAATTTTATCAATAAACCCATAACTTATTGTTCTCACCAACTCAGGACTGCGCCCGGTATAAGCCAAAACGAAACTGTTATTTTTATTAATGGTGGCCGTTAGTCCGTCTCTCAAAACATAGCCCGCCCAGGTAATTAACGCATATTCGTTCGCCGGCATTTTTACTTCGGGTTCCAAAAAACCCCGATGTGTATTTATATCATCCACTAAAAGCTCCGCAATTGTTTTATTCCCTTTTTCAGGAACTCTTATGGCAGCCACTTCTTCACGGGTGGTACGGCTTTGGGCCAATTCTATAATGTTGATGGAAGCATCGTCACTAAAACTCTTAGAATTTTCACCAGTTCCCATTAAAGCGCTTAACATTGATGTGGAACTATTATCCGCCCCACTTGTTAATGGAAAAATAGAAGCGGTGGATGTATAAGTAACAGGCTTTTGCAAAGCATAAAATACAAGGGCGCCCCCACATATAATTCCGGAAATAATAATAATAAGCCAGGTTTTCTTCAACCGGTGAAAAAGTGCTGTGGTTAGTTCCTGTGTGGTCATTACAATTATTTAACGCGTTAATATATAGGCAACAAATATGGGTATGGCCGTTACCAAAACCTGAGAAGCAAAATTACCAACTACTTTATTTTCAGGCTTTATGGGAACTATTACTATACTACCTTCTTCTACTCTGGGATAAAAATGGAAGATGCCAAAATTCTTTGTCCGCCGGCTTTTACCATTGGCGTAAGTAACATAAATTCTTTTGCGCCAGGGCCTTTCTCCAAAACCACCCGCCTTATCTATATAATAACCCAGGTTGGAATGCTCTTTATCAAAATACATTTTTAATTGGGTTTGCACGGCTCCTTTAATAGTAACCACAGGATTTATTTCCGGTTCATAAATAACATCGCCTTCCTGCAACACCAAATCGTATTTGGAATTAGGATGTTTTAAAGCTGAACTTAAATCTATGCTGATAGGTTCAGAGGGGTCAAAAAGAACGCTGTCAACAATTTTGCCACTGGTATCCTTAATGTATTTGGTACGGTTTTTTTTCAACAAGGGATTTTCCCTGAAAGTAGTATCTCTCATTCTATATAACATAGCTCCGTCTGCATTGGAATTAGGTTTAAGGCCGCCGGACCTTTCTATAAAAGAAGACAGTCGTTCATCCTCAATCAATTTCGGATAAGTGCCCGGATATAAAATCTCCCCTTCAAGTCTCACATTTTGCTGAAGATGAAAAGTTGGATTTTTTCGAACATACACCTGGTCATAAGGCTTCAGTTTTACCTGTTCGGTAACTTTATCAAGTGAAAGGTCGCGATTTACAGAGTAACTTTTAATGATGGTTTTAGAAGGCTTGATACCGTTTTGAGACGAATCAATATCCACCACGCTGGATACAATAATACTCCCATATTCCGCCGAAGACTTTAGTCCATTGGCAAAATATAAAAGATCTTTAAGCGTCATACCTCCGTATTTCTGATAAGTACCGGGCTTGCGCACTTCCCCCTCAATGGAAATAGATTGATTATCTAAAAACTGGTTTTTGTTATAGATTTCAATAACGTCATTGGGGTCAATAGGAATGTTATTGCTGCTGCTCAGATTTTTATTAAAATCAGAAAGGTTTACATCAATCTTATCTGATTTTAAATTATTGGAATCTCCGGCACCTTTAAAAACATAAGCGCGTTCAAGATAGGTGTTGGGAGTGATACCGCCGGCACGATTGATAAGGTCAAATAAACGATCTCCCTTTCTAACTTCATATACATTCGGATAGGCCACTTCGCCTTTTATAATCACCTTATTACTAAGACCGGGATTTATCAACTTTACAATCACAAAATCCCCGTCATACAAAGGCTCATCCACAATTTCTCCATGAACTTTCAATCCTAATGCATTAAAATTAACGGTCCTGATGGTTTGCTTTTCATCCACATTTCTAATAATAACGCCTCCGGAGGCGTAAGCGTCCGGCGTAAAGCCGCCACTATATCTTATAAGATCCCTGACGCCTTCTTTCTTTTTTAATTGATAATACATGGGCCTTTTAAACTGGCCGCTGGCCAGCACTTTTTTATCATAAAAAGGAACAATTACAAAATCATTATTTTCAAGATAAAGATGTTTGCCAAAATCACCGGTGTTTAAATATTTATAAACATCAATAGAATCAATGATCTTCCCGTTTCTGGAAATAAGAATATTACGCAGGTTTCCATATTCGGTAATACCGCCGGCCAATGCCACTACGTTCAATGCATTGGTAAAGGCGGAAACCACCACCGGACCGGGCGCTTCCACATTGCCCGACACCTGTACCACAATGGATCGTGGCTGACCCAGTGTAATGGAAATATTGGTGGAGGCAGGAATCACTCTTTTAAAACGATCGTAAACTACAGCGCGCGCATTTGAGAAAGTAAGTCCTTGCACGGTAATCTTGCCCAGGCCTTGTGGAAAAATAGAACCATCACGCGCCACAATATAATCCTGCTCAAAATCGGCGCCGCCCCATAAAGAAACGATAATGTGATCGCCCACCCCGATTGGATAATCTTCGGGAGGTGTGGAAAGCTGGGTGAGTTGTAATATTTGGGCATTTTGAAAAAGATCATTCCCATAAACAGATCTGGGATCCGAAATTCTTTTTTTAAAATTATCTTTTTGTGTGCTATCCCTGGCTATCACATTTTTCTTACCCACCTCTTCCACTCCCTTATGAATATCCTCACCTGGCTTTTGGGTTTGCTGGTTATAATCTTTCAGATAATTTTGTAATTCTGCGGGGGAAGCATTTTTTAGTGAATTAGGATCTATGGGTAAATCCTGATCATCAGTAGTAACCTGGGCATATATATTATTTTTAGAAAATAAAAAAACAAAAGCTGTAAAAAATATCAATAGTAAATATCTTTTACAGGCAAAATCTGCTTTATAAAGACTCATTTGAAATGGGTTAATGTAGTTATTTTTAAAAACGAGCAAATATACCATTTTATTTCAGTGGCTTATTCAATGCCTATTTGAATTACAGCCAAATTTATTCAACGATTTCCGACTCGGGTTTTATGCCATTTTCCAAAGTGTTCACTCGCCAAAAATACTCTTCAAAAAATTATTCTTAACGGTATTTTATACTAACGGTAATGGCTAAACGTCAACTGCTCTGCTCCACCGTTTCTGCTTCTATACCTGGAATATAAAAGGCACCGGTTCAAAAACAAAATCAGATCACTTGCTTTACCACCCCAAAATCAATTTCGGTATTATCGCCAATATTAAGTGAGCGCGTTTCACCGATGATTTCCGTATCATTTCCTATCAGCGAATCATCAAGCATTACATCATATATTTTAGAGAAGGAACCAATAATGGAAGCCTTGATAATGGAAGAATGGATGATGGTACTTTCACCGACCGCAACATGCGGCCCAATGATAGAATTTTTTATATCGCAGCCTTCAGCAATGCTTACAGGAGGAATGAAAATGGTATTTTCAAATTTATTGGATTCCGAAATGGTGCCGCCAAACTTCTGAAGTAAAATAGAATTGGATTGCAAAAGAGATTCCTTTCTTCCGCAATCAAACCAGTTATCTACTTTAAATGATTTAAATTTTGAGCCCCCTGTAATCATGCATTCCAGTGCGTCTGTAAGGTTAAATTCATCATGACTTTTAATATTGTTGCTGATGATCCTGGAAAGACATTCAAACAGCAGCCTGGAATCTTTTATCTTATACAGACCCACCAAAGCCATATTGGATTTGGGAATAAAAGGTTTTTCTACCACCCGTGTGATAAATCCTTCTTCATCAATTTCGGCCACTCCAAAATTTCTCGGATCATCTACTTTCTTTACCCCAAGCATTGACCATTCCAGGGAAAGCATTTCCTTAATGTTGTATTCACAAATGGTATCACCCAAAGCAATAAAAACTTCATCATCTCCAATGATCTGTCGGGCAAGATCAATTGCGTGCCCCGTGCCTTTTCTTTCATTTTGGTAAATAAAATGACAGGTCAGTTGCGGGTATTTGACTTTAATATAATCCTGTATTTTTTCTCCCAAATAGCCTACAATAAACACGAATTCATTGATGCCGGCTTCATGCAGTTGATCTACATTGATACTTAAAATGGTTTTCCCCGCCAAAGGAATCAATGCTTTTGGTTGAGTATATGTATGTGGGCGTAACTTAGTGCCCGCGCCCGCTACAGGAATAATAGCCTTCATTTTTTCATAAATTTATTGATTGTACTCCTCAAAAAGGGAAGTGAATATAGTCAAAGTTTTGCTTTTCATTTTTCCGGGGGTTAAAATGGAGCAGGATGCCTGGTGTGAGTTTACTGCAAATTTTTTTTCATCAAAATCATTCCAAGCCATCCCAAGCGTTATAAGTCATCTAAATCTCAAAGGAGTGAATGATTTCCCTTTTTAGCCTTCGTCATATTGCATCTTTTATGTACGTTTGCGCAAATTCATTTTTATGCAAAGGGATAAAGTAGTTTTTGATATTATCAACAAAGAATTGAACCGTCAGAGAGAAGGGATTGAATTAATTGCTTCAGAAAATTTCGCTTCATTACAGGTGATCCAGGCAATGGGGACAGTGCTTACCAACAAATACGCTGAAGGATATCCGGGTAGAAGATATTACGGCGGCTGTGAGTTTGTAGATGAGTCCGAACAATTGGCCATTGATCGTTTAAAACAAATATTTAATTGCGAATATGCCAATGTGCAGCCTCATAGCGGCGCACAGGCAAATTTTGCTTTAATGTTTGCTGTTTTGAAACCCGGCGATAAAATCTTAGGCCTGGACCTTAGCATGGGCGGCCATCTTACTCATGGCTCTCCGGTAAATTTTTCGGGCAAATTATTTGATGCCCATTTTTATGGAGTAAAAAAAGAAACGGGCCTGGTAGATTACGAAATGCTTGAACAAAAAGCAAGAGAGATAAAACCAAAAATGATTGTTTGTGGCGCCTCTGCCTATAGCCGCGACTGGGACTATGAGCGCATCAGAAAAGTGGCCGATGAAGTAGGCGCTTTTGTTTTTTGCGATATGGCACATCCCGCCGCTTTGATTGCAAAAGGATTGCTGAATTCTCCATTTGAACATTGTCATTTTGTAACTTCTACTACTCATAAAACCCTGCGTGGACCCCGTGGCGGAATTATTATGATGGGAAAAGATTTTGAAAATCCATTTGGCTTAAAAACTCCAAAAGGCGAAACACGAATGATGAGCCATGTTATAGATATGGCCGTTTTTCCCGGCGTACAAGGCGGCCCTCTTGAACATGTAATAGCTGCAAAAGCTATTGCTTTTGGAGAAATACTGACCGATGAATTTACGGCTTATGCAAAACAAATCCAGATCAATGCAAGGGCCATGTCAAAAGCATTGAGCGCTAAAGGATATAATATAATAAGCAATGGAACAGACAATCACCTGATGCTAATTGATCTTCATAACAAAAATATTACCGGCAAAAAAGCACAGGAAACTCTTGACAAAGCGTCAATAACTTTAAATAGAAACGCCGTTCCTTTTGACGATAAAAGTCCGTTTGTAACATCAGGCATAAGGATAGGTGTACCTGCGGCCACTACCAGAGGAATGAAAGAAAATGACATGCAAACAGTGGTAAACTTTGTAGATAAAGTTTTGACGAACCTGGATGATGAAAAAATAATTGCTTCGGTGAAAAATGATGTAAAAGATTTTATGAAAGGATTTCCATTGTATCCGGAATTAGGGTGATGGCTGTAGATTATTCAAATTTTGTTCAGCGTCTGATTATTCTGTTTTGTTTGGCCAATTTCTTCACGTATTTGGAACAAAGAAGTTTTTGATTGCCTCATATCAACTTAATACAAAGCCAAAAGTCAACGCTGGTAAATTTTTATTATGATAACTTGCCATCCATTAATTTTTCGATATTGCCCATCTTGATGTTATACTTTTTCTGAATTGCTTCCATTTCCTTCTTCAAAATATCGGGGTGTTTCCAATATTTTTCACTTAACTTTTCGCGGATATCCCTCATCATTTGGACTGCGTCAAATTTTTTATTCTTTTCCATCGTTATTTAATTTTAAAATTTCCCTAGGTGTTCTTATCTCAATCATTCTGTAACCATTTCGCAGATTTATTGAATTATAAAGCCGGATACGGTCAAGATTCACAATATGCTTAAAATTCCAACTGGCCAGCACGTCAGAATTGCGGAGAGTAGCGAGTGCAATGTGCAAAGCATCATTATAACTTCTGGTCGTCAACGCTCCACTACTGATATAATTTTCAGCAAGAAAAATTGCTTCATCAGTAACCCCAATTCCAATTCTATACCGGTCTGGAATTTCTTTTATTTTATCTCTAACCTCTTCTCTTGCAAATTCAAGCTCACGTAATGTCAGGTCCGAAAGCATAATTTGTTTTATTCCTGAAACGAACTCCTGAAATAAGGCGTTGCTCCACTCTTTGAATTCTTCATCAAAGCAGCCACCAATTACTGAAGTGTCTGTATAAACTTTCATCCCCTCAAAGATAAGTAAAGTTGCCCTTGAATTAGTATTGAGAAGTGCCTTCCAAAGTTGGTTTCAAGGGGTTTGCGCAAGCGTAGTTGTAATTACCACAGGCACGAAAGAAAATGACATGCAAACAGTGGTAAACTTTGTAGATAAAGTTTTGACGAACCTGGATGATGAAAAAATAATTGATTCGGTGAAAAATGATGTGAAAGATTTTATGAAAGGATTTCCATTGTATCCGGAATTAGGGTGATGGCAGGGTATAATTAAATATTTTTTAAAAACAGGATAAAATTCAGATAGTCCTCTTTACTTTCGTACTATAAACTTTTTTTATGTTACAGCGTGTACAAACTATCTGGATGATTTTGGCAGCCCTTGCTGTTTTTCTTACGATTAAGTTTTCTTTTTATAGCGGCACTTTAGTGTCGGATAATACTTATCATTCCGTAACCGGTGCAGATAATTTTCTATTGCTGGTACTTACCAGTGCATTGGGTACGTGTATTATTATCAATATTTTTTTATTTAAACAAAGAAGTATCCAATTTAGAATTACCATAATTGCTATACTTGCAGAGTGCATTATTATTTTTATGTACATCAACGAAACCAATAAATTTTCTGCAGGAAATTTCAGCCTCTGGTCTGCGTTACATCTTTTAATAATCCTCTTTCTGGCCTTTGCTGCCAGGGGAATTTATAATGATTCAAAACTGGTGAAGGATAGTAATCGGTTGAGGTAACTCAAAGCACGATGTTTGATGTAAGAAGTAAGATGTGAATAAATAAGTACAATCCGGAGTTAGCCAACATCGTACATCATACATCACATCTCATATATATCTCCCCGTCCAACTTTCCTTCACTTTTTTCAATCCCGCCGGAATCCCCGAATACACTATGTTTCCTCCCTCATCACCCGCTTCCGGTCCGAGGTCAATTGCCCAATCCGCAGATTTTATTACATCCATATTATGTTCAATCACAATAATCGAATGTCCTTGTTCTATCAATGCATTAAAGGAAGCCAACAATTTTTTTATATCATGAAAATGAAGCCCTGTTGTTGGCTCATCAAAAATAAAAAGCAAGTTCCCCTGACCCTTTCCTTTTCCTAAAAATGAAGCCAGCTTCACACGCTGCGCCTCCCCACCTGAAAGCGTATCAGACGACTGTCCGAGTTTGATATATCCTAACCCTACATCGCTCAGCGGCTGAATTTTTTTAGAAATTATTTCACCCGAAACTTCATTTTTTTTGGCCGATGATTTCTCTTTGGCGAAGAAAGCAATGGCTTCATCCACACTCATTTCAAGCACATCAAAAATACTTTTATCATTGTATTTTACTTCCAATACTTCTTCTTTAAATCTTTTGCCGTGGCACACATCGCATATCAAATGCACATCTGCCAGAAACTGCATTTCTACTACATGTTCGCCTTCGCCTTTGCACGCATCACATCTTCCACCGTCAACATTAAACGAAAAATGTTTCGGCTGATAGCCGCGTATTTTGCTCAGAGGCTGTTTGCTGAATAATTCCCTTATTTCGTCATACGCTTTTATATAAGTTACCGGGTTGCTGCGCGATGATTTTCCGATAGGGTTCTGATCTATCATTTCTATCTGCGAAATAAAATCCATGTCGCCGGAAATACCTTTGCACAATCCTATTTTTTCTGCAAATTCCCCTTTTAGTTTTTTTAACGCGGGGTATAAAATTTGTTTTACCAAAGTTGTTTTCCCGCTTCCACTTACCCCGGATACCACGCACAAAACATTCAAAGGAAAAACCACGTCAATATTTTTCAAATTATTTTGCCGAGCACCTTCCACTTTTATAGAACGATTCCACTTGCGGATATGTTTTGGCGGGTCAATAGTCAATTCGCCTTTCAGATACTTTCCTGTAAGGCTTTCAGGATTTTTTATGATCTGGTTATAATTTCCTTCTGCAATTACTTCCCCGCCCAAATGACTTGCCAGCGGGCCCATATCTATGATGTGATCCGCCTTGCGCATCATCATTTCATCGTGCTCTACAACCACCACTGTATTGCCAAGAGCCTGCAGATTTTTTAAAACTTCAATTAGGTTTTCAGTATCTCTTGAATGTAAGCCGATGGATGGCTCATCCAGAATATACAATGAATCGGTAAGATTACTTCCCAGACTGCGAGTGAGTTGAATGCGCTGGCTTTCGCCGCCACTCAATGAATTAGCCAACCTGTTTAAAGTCAGATACCCAAGACCGACATCAAGGAGCACTTTTAATCTTGTATTTATTTCTATCAAAATTCTCTTTGCAACGGTTTTATCAAAATCAGATAATTCAATTGCTGCAAACCATTTTTGCAAATCCTTTACCGGCATTTCGCAAAGCTCACCAATGTTTTTATTGACTACCTGTACATACAAGGCTTCTTTTCTCAACCGGTAACCATGGCATTCGGGGCAAATAGTGCGGCCGCGATAACGGCTCAGCAAAACCCGGTATTGTATCTTATATAAATTCTGTTCCACCTCTTTGAAAAACTCATTCAGTCCTCCAAAATAGTCATTGCCGGTCCATAATAAATTGTATTGTGCGGTGGTAAGATCAATGATAGGTTTGTGCACCGGAAAATCAAAAAGGTTGGCAACTTTTATCAGCTTTTCTTTCCACAAACCTAACTTTTCACCCCTCCAGGGAGCTATGGCATTTTCATAAACACTTAATCTTTTATCAGGGATTACCAGGTCCGGATCAATACCCAGCACCAGGGAAAATCCACCACACACGGGGCAGGCACCATATGGATTATTAAAAGAAAACAAATTAGGAACCGGTTCTTCAAATTTAATTCCGTCCAATTCATACTTATTTGAAAAATGCAATTTTTCTTTCCCATTAATGTCAAGAATTACTTCGCCCTCACCTTCGTAGAATGCCGTGTTAACGGAATCGGCAATACGATGATTGTCGTCTTCATCAAAATCTTTTACCACCAGTCTGTCAATTAAAATATACACAGTCTTATGGGCGAAAAAAGAAGACAGTTCTTTCTCTTCTCCCGCATCTTCAATTCGCAGAATCTCTAAAGCCCCGCCTTTGGAAGGATTGGGGGAGGCAAGTCTCGAATATCCTTTTTGCATTAAAATATTCAATTCCTCTTTCAGATCCCTGTGGTGCAATTGTTTAAAAGCTACCAGCATCAATACTTTATCGCCTTTGTTCAATCCATTGATCGCTTTTACCACATCGGTTACATCATCTTTTTTTACTTCCCTGCCGGAAATAGGAGAAATTGTTTTTCCTATTCTGGCAAACAAAAGCCGGAGATAATCATAAATTTCCGTCATGCTGCCCACTGTAGATCGCGGCGTTCTTGTAATTATTTTTTGCTCAATGGCAATGGCGGGGCAAAGTCCCTTTATATAATCCACATCAGGCTTGTTCATGCGCGCCATAAACTGCCTGGCATACGCACTCATGCTTTCAGCATAGCGCCTCTGCCCTTCAGCAAATAACGTATCTATGGTTAAAGATGATTTACCAGAACCCGAAACGCCTGTTACCACAATTAATTTATTGCGTGGAATTTCTACATCTATATTTTTAAGATTGTGAACCCGTGCTCCTTTGATAAAAATATTATTGCCAAGGTGTGCTGGTGAGGATGGTATTTTTGGGGTGGAAATTTTACTTGTGTTCATTGGCTAATGGCAAAAGTAAGGAATAAGGAATCGTATTTTTACTGGGGCCTTTTATGAGGGGTATTCCTCTATTTTGTAATATTTAAAAAATAGCTTTGCAAAGCATTTGGAAGTTTCATTTATTCGTCTAATTTTACCATCCCAATTTTCCTGAAAGAATGAAGAATCTTCCTCAAAAGTTCCCCGTTATTTTCTCTTAAAAAGGGCTTACACAATATCCTAAATCAAAAACCGTAACCGTTTATGAAAATCATGAACACTCTGCCGGATCAGCAGTTGATCCACCTGTATCTTGATGGAGATGCAGAAGCCCTGTCAAGTCTTGTAACCCGTTACAAAGACAAAATTTTTACTTCAATCTATTTACTTGTAAAAGATAAATATCTCACAGAAGATATTTTTCAGGATGTTTTCATCAAAGTAATTGATACCCTCAATAGCGGCCGCTATAATGATGAAGGGAAGTTTCTACCGTGGGTAATGCGTATTGCGCATAATTCATGTATTGACCATTTCAGGAAACTAAAACGCAGTCCCACTATTAAAACAAGTGATGACCACGACATTTTTGAAGTACTTAACTTTTCTGATGCTGGCATTGACGAAAAAATAATGCAGGGCCAGAGCCACGAAAGAGTAAGAAAAATGCTCGACATGCTTCCGCAGGATCAAAAGGAAGTAATTGTGATGAGACATTATGCAGATTTAAGTTTTAAAGAAATATCAAATCTTACAGGTTGCAGCATCAACACGGCTCTTGGCCGCATGCGCTATGGCCTTATGAACCTGAGAAAACTGATGATAGAGAAGCAGATCGCCTTATAAAAATTTCTCCTGGAACTACTAATAAATTAAATCCCTTTCAATTTTTTTGGAAGGGATTTTTAATATAATATATTCTGAAAAGAGTATTTACAGGCAAAAGCGCTTTGAGAAATTCTTTTAGTTCGTAATAAGATTTCTTATAGCTTAAGATCAGTGGGTACCGCAATTAACACAGAGCGTATTTTTTACAAAGAAAAATTTGGGCTTTAAATGAAGTACGCCACTTTAATTAATCGAAAACAATTCATCAAAAATCTTTCTCCCGTCAGTATTACCAAGCATAGGCGAGCAGGCCCTTTCAGGATGAGGCATTAAACCAAATACATTTTTTTCTTTATTACAAATTCCGGCAATGCCGTTTAAAGAACCATTGGGCGCATAATCCATATGAATTTCTCCTGCTTCATTGCAATAGCGATAAATTACCTGGTTATTCTTTTGCAGATCTTCCAAACCTTCTTCACCAATATAATATCTCCCCTCGCCGTGCGCCACAGGAATCTGGTGTACTTCGTGATTATTAATCTCTTCTCCGGTAATAAATATGTTTTTACAAACAAACTGAATGTTCGCATTTTGCAATAACACCCCCGGAAGCAAACCGCTTTCGCAAAGAATCTGAAAGCCATTGCACACACCCAATACTTTACCTCCTTTGTTGGCAAACTCAATCACACTTTGCATCATGGGGCTGAAACGGGCTATGGCGCCGCATCGAAGGTAATCGCCATAACTAAATCCGCCGGGCAAAACGATACAATCTTCAATGGAAAACATGGAGAGATCTTTATCCTTATGCCAGAGAGGAATTACTTCCTGCTTCATATCATACCTAAGCGCATTGATCATATCTCTATCGCAATTGGAGCCCGGAAAAATAACTACACCAAATTTCATATTTCATGTTTTAAGAGTCAGCGAAGGTAAACCATACCCTATTAATTTTTGAGATACTCCATATAAATAACAAATGCTACCATTATCCATTGAACCGCCATTGCCATCCATTTCATACGGGGATAAAAAAAAGCAGAGGCAATAAATGACGAGGCCGGCACCGCCGCCAATATCCAATATTCAAAATTATGACTGGTATTAATAAATGGAATGAACAAAGCAACAATTAAATACAACACCATAAGCGCCCAGTTTTTACGCACCTGCACCACCTGTTTACCTGAAACCGATTGTACAAAAAAAGCGCCGGTAATTGTTACGGCCAGTATTAAGATCATTCCCACATATTCCGCATTATTCTGCGCAAATAAAGGGTACGATATTTCAAAACCGGGCAAATGAAAGCGATACAATCTATCGGTAAGAAATAACCAGGCGAACAAAAAATACCAGGTTACCATAATCCCCATAATAGAAACAAGCCACTCTGCTATTTTCGGAGGCCTTGTTATTAACAAAGCAAAAATGATAAGCAACACAAAAGCCAAAGATGGGAAATAAAAAAATGAACCAATTCCGATGGCGATCCCAATATTAAAAAGGGTGGTTTTTACATGCCTACTATTATAGAGATTACTCATTTTTGCCAATACCCAAATCAAAAAAGTATTCACTACCAACGGGGCGCTTAATACATTCCATTCACCAAAAAAAGAGGTAATAAGTAAATAACTCATGGCAGGCAGGTAATTGGGCTTTTGCATCAGCCGCCGGCTTATAATAAACTGGTTAAAACTAATGGCCTGTGTAAATAAGAACAAATAGGTTACAATAGAATAGCTTAAAGGATACGAATCAAAAGTGGGTTTTATAAATGCAAGAATATCATTAAAGAGAAATCCATCAAGCTTTTGAATTTGCGGAATTTGCGGATGAATAAACCATACCAGTTTTAACAGTAACCCATACACGAAAAGCAGGAACGTATTGAGTGGATTATTGGCCCTGAAAATTCCGGTCACGATAAAAAATTAATGAGTCGCAAAAATAAAAAATTAAAAGGAGAAAGACGAGTTGATGAATTATTAAACTGTTGTATTGTTTTAATGTTCAATTGTTGAATGGCTGAAAGTTGCTCCCGTTTTGCTTCTCATCAATATTCAATCTTTGCAAAGCAAATATAATTACGGTAAATGCAAGGCACAATTATTTGCGAAGCGCTTACCTGCTTACCATATCTCGGCATAAATTCATATCCTCTGTCAAGACTTCTTAAGGGTGGGTTACGGTTTACTTGTCCAGATGCCGTAACGCTCTGGTCGTTGATAAGTTGCTGGCGCCTTTCCAGCTCATTAAACAAAAAATGTATCTGGCCACCCGTAAGCATCAACGCATAGGAAAGCAAATTATCACTGGCATCATCAAATTGCGATTTACGAATCACGTTGCTCCACTGAAGTTTACCTGAACTATCAAGACTTAGGATCAACACATTATTATAGTAATACCTCACCTGTGAATTGGAATTAAAATAACGGTTCCCATAATATCCATAAGAATAAGGAGAATAATAATTATAGTAATAAGGAGAAAAAGAAGGATAGCCATAAAGATAATCATACCGGTTCCAGGGAGAAGAGCGCGACTGGGTATAATAATCTTCCGCGGTCAAAATAAAACCTCCGTCTTTTTTCAAAATTACATCCCTGATAAAATAATCATTAAGCGCTACTCTATTGCTGCCTTCATTTTTGGCCATAGACCTGATAGAATCCGTTAGTTCAGCAAAAGTTCCGGCAACCAATGTTCTATCATTCTCATTCAAAACCGCGGTGTATAAGCCTTCTACATTACCACGCTTCTTATCATAGTATAAAGTATTGATGAGGTAATGATTGTTTACATTATCTACTTTCAATTTTATTTCATCCAGATATTTCCCTAAAAGATCTAGCCCCTTTATCGAAAAAGAGTCCTCCGCTGGCGCCTTGGTTACTAAAGATAATTCCTGTATAAAATCTCTGTTGCTCGATTTATTTCCTGTTGTAAAAACAAAATTGCCGGTATTGGTTACGAAGAAATCACTGAAAACATTTTTTCGTTCTTCAAACGGAGTTTCAATCCGTGATTTATGTAAGAGTTGCAGGCTATCATTGAAAAGCAGCGTAGTAAAATTAAATTTATCATTCTTTTTCTGGATCTTATAAATCATGATCCTGGATTTATCTTCACTATAGATGGTACTGTAAATTTTATTATCGGCAAAAAAACTAATGGAAGAAGTATCCAGTTCAATAGGATCGGTAAGCATTTTGCCCGATTCATTTATTTTTACGGCCATGCAATGAATGATATTTCTTTTCTGGTATTGATAAATAAGCCACGCAAAATCGGGGTAAGCAATAAAATCAACATTTAGTGTTTTGTCGGGCATGAAGCGCAGGTCAATTCTGTCTATCAGTCTCATTGAATTATCATAAACGCTTATGGCATCGCTATTCCGGATATTTTTATACACCAAAAAATTCCCTTTTATTTTTCCTATAATATCAAAATTAAGAGAACGCACATCGTTAGATTCCGGCTGACTGTAAGTGATTTGCTGTGAAAAGATAGCCTGGCTAAAGAAAGACGAGACTAAAAATAAAAGAAGATTTTTCATAGTGGTGGTCGTTGATAATTTTACTTTTAGAGAAAGCATACTTTGAAATCATTTACATTTGAATACTCAACTAATTTACGATAAAATATTATGCCTGTAGTTTTAATCTCCGGTGGAACAGGCCTTGTAGGTACAAATTTAACAAGGCATTTATTAGAAAGAAATTATGACGTAATTATTTTAAGCAGAGATAAAAACAAAACCTCCGCAAATCCAAAAATCAGTTACAGTTACTGGAATGTCAAAGAGAAAATATTGGATGCGGAAGCCATAAAAAAAGCCGACCACATCATCCATCTTGCAGGCGCCGGAGTTATGGATAAAAAATGGACCGCAGAGTATAAAAAGACGATACTTGAAAGCCGTACCAAAACCGCTGAGCTTATCATCAAAAATCTTCAGGAAAATGAGCATCATGTAAAAACCTTTGTGTCGGCATCCGCCATTGGCTGGTATGGTGAGGACGCAAAGCCGTTGGTAAGAAAAGAAGGATTTACAGAAACTGATTTACCCGCAAAAGATTTTTTGGGGGAAACCTGCCTTCGGTGGGAAGCCAGCACCGACCCGGTAAAAAGTTTGGAGATACGATTGGTTAAATTAAGGTGCGGGATTGTATTAAGCAACGAGGGCGGCGCTTTCAAAGAATTTAAATCGCCCTTACGGTTTGGTATAGCCACTATTTTCGGAAGTGGAAAGCAAGCTATAAGCTGGATACATATAGACGACCTGTGCCGGATTTATTGCGAGGGCATAGAAAATAATTATTTACATGGAAGCTATAATGCCGTAGCGCCGGAACCCGTTTCTCAAAAGAAATTTATGGTCCTGTTGGGCGAAAAAATGAGGAATAGATTTTTTACTCCTATCTATATCCCGGTATTTATTTTAAAATTTCTTTTGGGAAAACGAAGTATTGAAATTTTAAAAAGTGCAACAGTAAGTGAGAAAAAAATAAAATCATCGGGATTCACTTTTCTGTACCCCACTCTGGAAGCGGCTCTTGATGAGCTAACCGGACACAGGTAATGATCCTGAATATTTCTGGAACTTAAATTTTCCACTGATTTTTGAAACTAATTTAAAAGAGCCCTTACCGCATCCACCTGTTTAAAACTAAAATCTTTTTCAGGCGTAATGACTACGCCGGTATTTTCAATTTCTTTTATAAACGGATTATTTTCTGAATTGTCTTCTACAATAAAAGGATGCAATTCAATACGCTTAAAAGCGCGGCGAAGTGGCGCCACTTTTTCCATTATAATGAAATAGCCATCATTGAAAGCGGGGCTCCATACCGCCAGGTCAATATCGCTGTATGGGTGCGGATTTCCTTTTACATAACTCCCAAAAAAAATAGCCTTTTGAAATGGAAAGCCAAGGTCAGCCAGAGCCTTCAGGTAACCATTTATTTCGGCTTCTATATCTTCTCTTCTAACCATTTTTTTAAAATTTCTACTTTGCCAATTTGTTCATCGAGATATTGTGTAGTGGTATTTTGGTATAATCTTTTGGTATAATCAGGATAACGCCCGCGAATATTCCAACTGTTAATAATGGATAAAAAGTCGTAATCTTCAGCGCTTATCTCCAGTTGAAGGTCATCGCAAAGCCTTTGGAGGTCATGTGTGTAAGGCGGAGTATCTGTAACACTTTTCTTTATCCAAAGCGCCTTTAATAATTTCTCCAATGTCAAATGCAGCGCAAATTACGAAAGTGAATAGTGCTTCCCTGTAGCGAGATAAACTGCCGAATTCCAGCTTTCATCCGCACTTTCCTGCCAATGCTTTATATGCTCTTCCTTATTCATAAAAGTAAAAGTAAACTAAAAGCAGAAAAGATAGTTTTGCAAAAAAACACAATCTCCTCCTTTTCATTTTTATAAATCTTCCTTCGTAAATTTTTTCAAGGCAAAGAAATAATAACCGCAAATATATACGACGCTTGCGAGCACAAGAATCCATACATCCGGGGCATCTTTATAAATTATTTTATTGCCAAATGGAATGGGAAGCATTACATCCGTTACCTGCAGGGGCAGAAAATATCCGAGGGGCGTAAGGTTCATTTTAAAATTAATTAAAACGGTGAACAGCCATTCAAAAATTAAACCGTACAAAAAGAAGACAGCAATGGCAGCGCCGCTCCTTCTGAAAAGCACCGCAAGAAACATGGCAAAGGTAATATAGGCAACGGTTTGAATAAAGATGTATCCGATATTTTCAATTCCGGCAAAAGAAAATACTGAACCTTTAGAGAGCAATCCGAATAGTAAAGCCACCAAAAAATTAAAAAAAGTAGCCACCAAAGAAAACAAAACAGCGAATACAAATTTTACAGTTACAAATTGTTGGCGCGTCCATCCGTCAATAATATTCTGGCGATGGGTTTTAAAATTAAATTCATTGGTTAAAAGCATGATGAAAAGAATGCCAGGGAAATACAACAGCCAGCTACTCATGAAACCCACTGTTCCCCACACTTTCGGAAAGGAATAAGGACTTCCAAGAAGCACTTCGCCCATCGGAACGTTCTTGACGGTAAGTTCATTTACATAATATCCTGTATAATTAATACCAAGAATGGCGAATGAATACAAAATGGTAAATATCCAGAAGGCTTTGTAATTTTTTACTTTGAGCCATTCTATTTTTAATAAATGTAACATGCGGTTTAATTATTGGTAAGTTCAAAAAACCTGGCTTCAAGGCTTTTCTTTTTTAAAATAAGATGGTTAAGTATGATCCCATTATTGAAGCAGTAATTATTAATGGAAGCCAGGTCTGCCGTGCCCACAGGAAAAAATATTTTGAACAAGCCAGCTTCATCGTTCACTCTTGTTTTATGAGGCATAGTGCTCAAAACTATGGACAGTTTTTTATTGTCGGAAGAAGACACTTCCACTATGTCTTCATTGGATAAAATTTCATTTACATTTCCGGTAGTAATTAATTCACCTCTTTTTAAAATGGCCACATGGGTACACACTTTTTCAACCTCGTCCAGAAGATGGCTTGCCATAATAATGGTTTTGCCCTGGCGGTGAAGTTCTTTCATCAGCTCTCTTATTTCAGCAATGCCAACCGGGTCGAGGCCATTGGTTGGCTCATCAAAAATCAACACTTTTGGATTGCCCAATAAACAGGATGCAATGGCAAGTCTTTGTTTCATTCCCAACGAATACGTACTGAACTTTGAATCCTTTCGCGCCGTAAGATCCACCATTTCCAAAACACGGTCTATGTCCTCTTTGCCATGCTGCTTGATCTCTGCGGCAATCTCAAGATTTTTTACCCCGGATAAATAATGATAAAAATTCGGCGTTTCCAGTAACGTGCCCATCTTTCTGCGATGCTCAGCAGTGGGGATCTCATCAAAAAGTTTATAGCTTCCGGAAGTAGGCCTTATAATATCCGTAATCGTTCCCAACGTGGTGGTTTTTCCACTACCGTTAGGGCCAAGGATTCCGAATACCGTTCCTTCGGGCACAGAAAAACTTAAGTTTTTTAATGCCTGGATGCGGCCATAATTCTTGGATAAATTTTCTACAGTAAGCACTGACATAGGAAACAATTAAAAAATATGTTGCAATATAAGGGATGATAAAACCAAAATAATTTTTATTACAGGAATGGATGTGGTCACACGAATTGGTGAATAATGGAGACTGATATTTCTTTACTCATCTATTTTATTTTTTATTTTCTTCCACCTGCGCGTCATGCCATATACTGGAAAATTCTCCGAGTATCGCAAAACCCTTTTTATTAAAATTCAATTGATTTAATTTCAAATCGTCAATATCATTTTGAGAGACTTTGCGGGTAAAAGGATTCATGGTTCCCCCGGTAACTCCTGCCGGCTTTGCAGGATCATATTGAAATTCCGCGTCCACTAAAGTACCACGCGGATACATGATACCCGGCTGGCCTAATCCGCGAATATCTAAATTTTGAGGATGATCCAAACCAAGAGTATGCCCAAATTCATGTGCGGCAGTCGTAGAATTATTTAATAGGTTTTCCAATTTAAAATAGCCGGTATTTGACCCTAATCCATCTACAAAAGAAATATTTCCGTGCGCATATTCCTCTACCCGGAAATAATTGTTTCGTGGATCAGTATTTTCAAAAATCATTTCCGGGTTGAGCGCTCTTTCATAAATTCCTTGGATGTCAAAAAGCACCTGGCAAGAATTCCTCTTCATAACCATCTTCCCTTTTGGCTCGTTCCAATGCTCCTCAATATCTTTTGCTATTTGAACACTTAATATTTCATTAGCGGCATTTCCATAAAAGTAAATGGCCGCATGAATGATCAACAGATTTTCTTCGTGAATTAATTCAACTTCGGACATGGTTTATTTTTTTGGTCAGACAAGGATCGTCGGACCAATTAATTTCTCACAGGCCTACCCGTTTTCAGCACACTTTGCAATCTCTCCAATGTTTTCTTCTCCCCGCAAAGGCTTAAAAAGGCTTCTCTTTCAAGGTTCAGTAAATATTGTTCATTTACCAAGGTGGGTTCACTAAGATCACCGCCACACATTACATACGCCAGTTTCCTTGCAATCTTCACATCGTACTCACTGATATAATTTCCTTTGAACATTCCATTGATGCCCGCATACAACATCCCCAATCCTGAACGTCCCAGGACTTTAATATCCGTCCTTTGAACGGGAGTAGTATAACCGCCATCGAAAATATCAATCACACTCTGCTTGGCTTCTGCAATTCTCCTCGATTGATTCATACTTACTTCGTCTATACCTTTCCTTAATATCCCCAACTCAAAAGCTTCGAAAGCTGAAGTAGAAACTTTTGCTGTTCCAATGGTGATAAAACGGTTCTGCAGTGGAATGGTTTCGGGTTCATTGTGCTGAATGGCGTCAGACGCCCGCAACGCAAATTCTTTGGTGCCACCGCCTCCGGGGATAAGTCCCACACCTAATTCTACCAACCCGATATAAGTCTCTGCCGCTGCCTGCACTTTATCAGCGTGCAAACAAATCTCACATCCACCGCCCAGAGTAAGTCCATGCGGTGCCACTACTACCGGTATGGAAGAATAACGAACCCGCATGGTTGTGTTTTGAAACATGCGGATGGCCATATCCAGTTCATCAAATTCCTGTTCGGCAGCCAGCATAAATATCATCCCAACATTGGCGCCGGCACTGAATTGTGCGGCTTCATTGGCTATTACCAGGCCTTTGTATTTTTCTTCAGCAACGGAAATTGATTTATTCAATGCTTCCAATACTTCGCTTCCAATACTTCCCATTTTGGTATTCCAGGTTAATCCCACCACATCATCACCCAAATCATAAAGATGGCAGGCACTGTTTTTCCAAACCGTTTTTTCTGTAAGATCGCTTAAAATAATAAATGAATCTCCACCGGGAAGAGGCAAATATTTTTTGGTACTAACGTCATAGTATAGACGCTTTCCGTTTTCCACTTTATAAAAAGAAGTATTCCCTTCGGCAATAAAATCATTTACCCATGAAGCCACTTTATAACCGGCATTTTTCATTGCAGCAATTGTTTCCTGAACTCCCAAAACATCCCAAGATTCAAAGGCGCCGATCTCCCAACCGAAACCTGCTTTCATAGCATCATCCAGGCGATACAGTTCATTGCTTATTTCCGGAATACGATGAGAGATGTAAGAGAAAAGGCTGTAATGAAACTGCCGGTAAAATTCCCCTGCTTTATCTTTTCCCAGAGCTAAAACTTTCAATCTTTGTTTTAAATCATCAATTGGTTTAGCAGTTTCTATAGTGACAAATTTTGGCTTTTGTCTTGCGGCATATTCAGCTATTTTTAAATTAAGTGTCAGAATTTCTTTTTGCCCATCAGCAGATTTGATTTTTTTAAAAAAACCTTGTCCTGTTTTATCGCCCAGCCATTTATTATCCACCATTTTTTGCAGCCAGGCAGGAATAGTAAAAATCTCTTTCGCTTCATCATCAGGGCAATTTTCTTTTACACCAATGGCCACTTTTACCAACGTATCAATTCCTACTACATCCGCCGTACGGAAAGTCGCGGATTTTGGCCGCCCAATTATGGGGCCTGTCAGCGCCTCTATTTCATCAATATTTAAATCCAGTTTATCCATGAGGTGGAAAATAGAAAGGATGCTGAACACTCCGATTCTGTTGGCAATAAATGCCGGTGTGTCTTTACACAAAACCGTCGTTTTCCCCAAAAACAAATCACCATAATGCATTAAAAAGTCCACCACTTCGTTATCAGTAAATTCCGTAGGAATTATTTCCAGCAGCCTTAAATACCGTGGCGGATTAAAGAAGTGCGTACCGCAAAAATGCTTTTTAAAATCATCGCTTCTTCCTTCCGCCATCAGGTGAATAGGAATGCCGGAAGTATTTGAAGTAACGAGTGTGCCCGGTTTACGAAATTTTTCCACCTGATCAAAAACCTGCTTTTTAATATCCAGTCTTTCTATCACCACTTCGATGATCCAATCGCTGGAAGCAATATCTTTCATATTGTCTTCAAAGTTTCCGATGGTAATATTTTTCAGAACGTTCTTTGTGTAAAGTGGCGAGGGAGAAGATTTGACAGCCGCTGCCAAAGCATCATTTACAATCTTATTTTTACTCTTAATGTCTTTACTGTCCGGCGCGGGTATATCAAGCAATAACACCCGAAGGCCCACTCCTGCAAAGTGGCAGGCAATGCGACTTCCCATAACTCCACTGCCGATAACGGTTACTTTATTTATTGTTCTTTTGTGTAGCATATAATTTAGTTAGTTAAACAACTATTTAAAAAACTAAATTAAGCTATTTTTAATTTGTAAAAAATTTACGGCTAACAAGAGCAAAAGTGCTGTGCGAAAGTGGAAGGAATGATACTCTAAAAATTATTCGGTACGCCGATGAACAAAAAAATATTTAGGATAATAATTAATTTGTTAGATAAAGCCCAACAGTATAATTCTATCATCCAAAAAGCGTAGCTAAATAACGCCTACCCTTTTTGTATTAACTTCGGGCGTCATTCTAAAAAATCATCTCACCTAAAAATGTACGAAAAGCTGCTAAAACATATTTATCGTATTAATCAATGGCGCAAACAAAGAATTTCTAATTCCAACTTTTTAATCATTGCCGCAGCAATTGTAGGTGTTTTGGGAGGAATAACTTCTTCAGTGTTAAAGAAACTTACTCATTATGTTGCTAATTTCCTGCAGAATGATTTGCATTGGGAATATAAATATTACCTCTACTTTTTCTTTCCGCTTATTGGCATTTTTCTTACTGTTTTTTATATCCGCACTTTTATCCTCCGCAGTAAGTTTCAGCATGGAATTCCTGCTATCCTTTTTAATATTTCACGCAACTCAAGCAAACTTGATTTTCACAATATTTACAGCCAGGTTATTTCCAGTGCCCTTACTGTAGGCCTTGGTGGTTCTGCAGGTTTGGAGGCGCCGGCAGTGGCCAGTGGTGCCGCTATTGGTTCTAATATCGGCCGCTTTTTTGGATTAAACTACCGTGAAACTACATTGTTGCTGGCATGTGGTGCCGGAGCTGGTATTGCCGGTGCATTCAATAGCCCCATTGCGGGAATGTTATTTGCCATTGAAGTAATTCTGCCTGAATTTTCTATTCCTGCAGTTATTCCATTACTAATTGCTTCAGCCATTTCTTCTGTCATTTCTCAACTCATTTATCAAGCGCCACTCTTTGTTTTGATAACTAAAGGATGGGTTATAGACGCCTTTTGGTATTATATCGTTTTGGGCATTATCATTGGTATTTATTCCATTTATTTTAACCGCCTTAATTCATACCTTTTTGGAGTCTTCGGCAACATAAAAAACCAATATAAAAAGGTCTGGATTGGGGGGATCACCCTGGGAATTATGATCGCTTTACTCCCTGCTTTATACGGAGAAGGCTATATCACCATTCAAAATTTATTAGACGGTAATTATCATTCACTTCTTGCCAACAGTTTCTTTTCAAAATATCAGAATATCGGGTGGGCATTATTTCTATTCGCGGTACTTTCATTTATAGGAAAAACTTTTGCCTCCATCATCACTATGGGAAGTGGTGGTAACGGTGGTATGTTTGGGCCTACGGTGGTTGTGGGAGGATTATTGGGTTTTGCTTTTGCATTCGGATTGAACCTGACAGGAATGACGCACCTGAACATCACTAACTTTATTATTGCGGGAATGGCTGCTTCTGTAAGCGGTGTAATGCACGCTCCATTGACCGGTGTTTTTCTCGCGGCTGAGATTACCGGCGGATATGTATTAATGGTTCCTCTGATGATTGTAGCTGCCATCTCCTATTTTATTAATAAGGCAGTATTAAAGTATTCAATTTACACCCGGGAGCTAGCACTGAAAGGCAATTTGATTTCGCAGCAAGACAAAGATCACGTCGTTTTAAGAAGAATAAAATTGAAATACCTGCTGGAAAAAGATTTCGTAATTCTTCATCCGGATGACACACCTCAAAGCAGGAGCAGCGATATTATACACACTACCAGGAACATTTTTCCTGTAGTTAATTTAGAAGGAGAATTAACAGGAATATTACACAGCGACCAGCTCCTCGAACTTCTTTTAAGCAAAAAACCTGAAGACCAAAACAGGGCTTTAAAAGAGATAACGCAGCCACCGGATAAAATAATTAATATAGATACGCCTATGTATGAAGTAATGCAAATTATGGAAAGCCAGGATACGCGGATATTACCAGTTACCAGCGCTCAAAATCTTTACCTGGGGTTTGTTACAAAGAATGGAATCTTTAATAAATACCGCCACATTTTAATGCGGCAGAAAAATGCAAACTAAATAAAAGATGGTTACAGGTCAGCGTGTAAATTTTCCATTCACTCCTCCGCTACCAACTAACGACCTCCTCGCCATCACATATTCCTTCAAGTCTTTCTTCCACAATTTATCAATCTCATCTTTTATCTTTTGCTCATAAATCAATGATAAAAATTCGGGTATATCGTTCCTAACTCACTCCACTTCCGTTTGCAATTACATTTTCAGGTTTCACAAAATGCAATTTTCCTTCCTTATCTTCCGCCATCAGGATCATGCCATTGCTTTCTATTCCTCGCATTTTCCTGGGAGCAAGATTCGCAACAACAACAACCTGTTTTCCGGTAATTTCTTCAGGAGAAAAATGCTGGGCTATGCCGGAAAGGATAATTCTTTTTTCAAAACCAAGATCAATTTCAAGCTTCAATAATTTATCTGCTTTCTCCACTTTTGCTGCCGAAAGAATGGTTCCTACCTTCAGATCAATTTTTGCAAAATCATCAAACACAATTTCTGGTTTTATCTTTGAAATCTCAGGTTTATTTTCTGCTGATTGCTGACTGCTCAAAGCCGATTGCTGGCTACTTACGGCTTCCGCCAATCCCTTGTTCAACTTTGCAATCTGCGCCGCTACTTCAGCATCTTCAATTTTCCTGAACAATAATTCAGGAGCCCGCAGAGAATACCCGGTACTTAACAACTTTAACTTGCCACCATTTTCCCAATCAAGCATTTTATCAAACACCTTCATCATGTGACACATTTTCTGCGCCGTAAAAGGTAAAAATGGATTAATAAATACAGCAAGGTTAGCGCACAACTGCAAACAAATATGAATGCAATTATCAATCTGCTTCTGTGCTTCAAGCGTCGGCTGGCCGGCATCGTTGGTATCTCTCGCCACTATCCATGGCTGTTTATCCTGCATGAATTTATTTCCTTTTCTTGCCAGGTCAATCACCTCATACAAGGCTTCCCGAAACTTATATTGCTCCAATAAATTCTCAATCTTTTGTTTGGTTACAGAAAATTCATGCACCATGTTCTTGTCTGCCTCATCGAGAATAT
>JBDSOE010000283.1:0-13066 GCA_039915005.1 Ginsengibacter sp. | reverse complement strand
AAATATTTCATGATGCACGCGTATCGGGTTTACAAACCTTTAAATGGAAATTTTGCCGGAAACCCCAATGGTTATTTATTTTGACCGATCATTTATTTGAGTAACAAGCCCCCCGGATGATCCGGTGGGACAGGGTTGCCTTGTTGATAGCATTCCCCATTCTACTAATTAGAAAACATACAATGAAAGAATATACAGAACCAGAAAGATTAAAAAAAGTATTTCTTTTTTTACAGCCGTGGTTCATGTATCACGAATCAAATTCCTTTTAAAGATTAATTTTTTTTCTCCGGGTTTTCGGTAAGCATGCCTTTTAGCCCTATTACAAAATAGCGCATGGAATGGGTACCTTATTACCTTACATCCGTTTCTGTAAAATGAAATCTAAAACTAACGGAGCTGCCTTTCAAAATGTTTCAAAGTGTGCCAGACAGCCTTTGAAGCCATAGCTACAATTTAAATAGCACTTTCACTTGTGAAATAAAAATAACTAATTACCCTATTTTTGTTTCTTTTACTTAAAATAAAATGAGCATGGTAAACAGGGAGATCTTAACGCTTGATGAATTTACAATCAGGGAAATGCGGGAGTTTCCAAAGGCAACCGGCGAACTGTCCGGATTGCTAAGGGACATTGGACTTGCGGCCAAGCGGGTGAATGTGGAAGTAAACAAAGCAGGCCTGGTGGATATCCTGTGCGATACCGGGGACATAAATGTGCAGGGAGAGGAAGTAAAAAAAATGGATGAATTTGCCAATAACCAGTTTACAGGTGTCTTGCGTCATGGCATTAGCTGCGCCGGAATCGCAAGCGAAGAATTGGATGACATGGTGGTCTTTGATGATGACATCAGCAAAAATTCAAAGTATGTATGTATGTACGATCCGCTGGATGGCAGCAGTAATATTGATGTGAATGTTTCCATTGGAACTATTTTTAGCGTGTATCGCCGGGTTACGGAAAGGGGCACCGCTGTTACCATAGATGATTTTTTGCAGGCCGGCAATCGCCAGGTGGCAGCGGGTTACATCATCTATGGCTCCTCTACCATATTGGTGTATGCCACTAAAAGAGGTGTGAATGGTTTTACGCTTGACCCATCCATCGGCGAATTTTGCCTTAGCCATCCCGATATTAAATGCCCTGAAGATGGTAAAATGTACTCTGTAAATCATGGAAATTTTTTCGGCTACAGCACACCGGTAAAAAAATATATTGAGGCTTGCCAGCGTAAAAATAAAACTAACGGTGGCCCATACACGCAGAGATACATTGGCAGTATGGTAAGCGATGTGCATCGTAATTTAATCAGGGGGGGTATCTTCTTGTATCCGGGTACAGAAAGCAGGCCGAACGGGAAATTGCGGCTGCTTTATGAATGCAATCCGCTGGCGTATGTTTTAGAGAAGGCTGGCGGTAAGGCTACTGACGGGGAGGTAAAAATACTGGAGAAAAAGCCCACCGAATTGCACCAACGAACTCCTTTTTTTATCGGAAGCAAGAACATGATGGAAGAACTGGAAAAATATTTAGCCCTTGAGCTGTGAGAGAGAAGAGCATGTTATGATAGATTAAAAAGGAAGATCAAGAAATAGGATTAAAAAAATGAAAACAATAATATCAGTAAAAGAACTTACCAAAAACTACGGCAAGTTTGAAGCAGTAAAAGGAATTTCTTTTGATGTGTATGAAGGAGAAATATTTGGATTACTTGGCCCCAATGGCGCAGGCAAATCCACAACGCTGGAAATAATAGAAACACTTAGGGATAAGACTTCCGGTAAAATTATAGTGGATGGATACGACCTTGACAAGGAAGCGGGTAGTATAAAAAAGATTATTGGTGTACAATTGCAAACATCTGGTTTTTATCCGGGGTTAAACTTATTGGAATTGATTGATCTCTTTTGTGGATTATACAATACCCGCACGGATGCTTATGAATTGCTTGAAATGGTAAACCTTAAAGACAAAGCGAAGAATAAATATAAGGAAATGAGCGGCGGCCAGAAGCAGCGTTTTTCCATTGCCACCACATTGATCAATAAGCCTAAAATTATTTTTTTGGATGAACCCACCACAGGTCTTGATCCGCAGGCCAGGCGAAGTTTATGGGAATTAATAAAACACATAAGAGCCAGCGGTACTACCGTAATTATCACCACACATTATATGGATGAAGCGGAGTATTTGTGCGATCGTGTGGCCATTATGGATGAGGGCAAAATCATTGCGCTTCAATCGCCGGATACCTTAATTGATGATTTAGTGTCAAGCGGTTTTGAAAGGCCTAAGGCTACCAAGGCGGCTAACCTGGAAGATGTTTTTATTAACCTTACGTGTAAAGATTTCAGAGAAGATTAAGCTATATTTGCGCCCGGTATTTTAAGAACATCCACCTAAAATATAATAAATGAAAACTATTTTTTTAGCATTATTTCTGCCCGTTTCCGCGTCTTTTGCCCAAACCAAAAAGCCGGTTCCTCAAACCAAAAAGCCAGTAGCGAATGTAGTGAAATCTGCTACCGTACTAACTTCTACGGATAGTCTCAGCTATGCCATCGGTGTGCAGGTAGCAGATTTTTATAAAAACCAGGGAATCAAGAGCATTAATTCAGCAATGGTAAAAAAAGCTTACGATGATGTTTACAATAATAAAACTTTACTCATTTCACAAGAACAGGCAAACATGACCATTCAACAAAAACTACAACAATTTATGTCCAGTAAAACAAGTGCTGAAAAAGAAGAAGGAATTAAATTTTTAGAAGCAAATAAGCATCGCCCGGAAGTGGTAACCCTCCCCAGCGGGTTGCAATATGAGATCCTTACCAAAGGAACCGGCCCCATTCCTAAAGAAACCGATACGGTGAAAGCCAATTACATCGGCTCGCTGATAGATGGAAATGAATTTGATAATTCTTATAAAAGAGGGCAGCCTCTTGAAATTCCTGTAGGCGGTGTTATCCAGGGCTGGGTAGAGGCTTTACAATTGATGCCGGTTGGAAGCAAGTGGAAATTATTCATTCCATCCGATTTGGGATATGGCGATCGTGGAGCTGGTGGCGCTATTCCCGGAGGTGCGGCATTGGTTTTCACCATAGAACTTTTGGAAATTGTTTCCCATTAATATTTTTTATGGAACAGGTGGAAAGCCTTCAATATCCGATAGGTAAAGAAAATGAGCAGCAATATTTTGCCGCTAATTTTAGTGAGTCATTAAAATTGATTTTGATTGAGGATATTAGAATGCTTCCTTCTTTACTGGAAAGTGCCATTCAAAGTTTGGATACTGCTCAATTAAATACGCCCTATCGCCCCGGTGGATGGACGGTGAAGCAATTGATACATCATGTAGCCGATAGTCACGTGAATGCTTACACGCGTTTTAAACTGGGACTAACCGAAAATAATCCGGCGATAAAACCGTATGACCAGGATGCCTGGGCGTCATTAAGTGATTCCCAAACGGTGGACGTAACTGTTTCAATAATGATGCTTCACGCATTACATGCCAGGTGGTATGCACTCATGAAAGATATGAAGGAAGAGCAATGGGCGCATACTGTTTATCATCCTGAAAGAAAAGTAGAGATCAGCTTATGGGAATTGTTGAAATCTTATGCGTGGCATGGAAAGCATCATACGGCGCATGTTACAGGAATGAATCAGGATTGAGGGTTGAGGGTTGAGGATTGAGGATTGAGGGTTGAGGATTGATTGGAATAACAAGACTGAGTATCTTAATTCGTGTAATTCGTGAATGTAATTGGTGTAATTAGTGAATCTAAATTCGTGAATAAAAATTTGTGTAACAGAGAACTTAGGAATATGAAATGGAAAATACTATCGTCTGAATACATAAGCCGTCACCGATATTTTACCGCCCGTAAAGACAAATGCGAAACCCCGGAAGGGAAAATAATTGACCCATATTATGTGGTAGAATTGCCGAAGACCGTGTGTGCCGTAGCGATTACAGAAGAAGGTGAAGTGCTGATGGTGAAGCAATACAGGCACCCTATAGCGGAAACTATTTTGGAATTGCCCGGGGGGTTTGTAGATGGAAATGAGACGCCTGAAATAGCAATGAGAAGAGAATTGAAAGAAGAAACCGGCTATGAGTTTTCATCCATGATTCCTGTTGGAAAAATTGCTGCCAATCCGGGTGTGCTCAATGGCTTTACTTACTTTTTTTTAGCACAGGGAGGAATAAAAACCAGTGCTCAGAAGCTGGATGAGAATGAAGAATTGTTAGTTGAAAAAATTTCTTTGCAGGCACTGAAAGAACTTCTTTTAGAAAATGAGATAGTGCAATCGCTACATGCCAATTGTGCTTTTTATACGTTGAGAAAGCTGGGAATGTTGTAGTCATCCGCGCCGTGGCAATCTCCGAAATTGTTTATGATTGCTGGTTATGAGATTGCTTCTGCGCCAGAAGTTATTATCAATTGCAGTGCTATTCCTGGCGCATCGCAATGACGGAAACCTGGACGCAGTTCTTATTTCAAATCATTACAAACTTCCCATTTCGTCTTTGCGAGGCGCGCACGCAAAACCCAATGAAAACAAATCATCCACGCCGTGGCAATCTCCGGGATTGTTGTGATTGCTGGTTATGAGATTGCTTCTGCGCCAGAAGTTATTATCAATTGCAGTGCTATTCCTGGCACATCGCAATGACGGAAACCAGGACGCATCTCTCTTTGTTGGAAAGGATTCTAAATTAAGGAATAAGCAGCCATTGATTCTTCTACCTCAGCCACTACAAAAACGCTTCCGCACACAATCACTAAATCTTCTTTGGAAGCCGCTTCCATAGCAGCATTTACAGCACCCTTTACATAAGGGTATGAAGTGCCGATCAATTGATGTGCCCCAGCCTTTGCCTGTAATTCTTTCTCCGTCAGCGCTCTTGGAATTTGTGCTTTGGTAAAATAATAGATTGCGTTTTTGGGAAGTTGTGCGAGGGCTTTTTGAATGTCCTTATCTTTTACCATTCCAAAAACAATATGAAGCCGGCTAAATTTTATTTTTGAAACCTGCAGAATCAATTGTTTAATTCCACCTTCGTTATGCGCTACATCCAGTACTACCAGCGGGTTTTTATGGATTACTTCCCACCTTCCATGAAGGCCGGTTAGTTTTTTTACAGTGGATAAAGCCTTTTTAATATTTTCCTCTTTCAACGGAAAATGCTTTTTCAATAAATCAATGGCGGTAACCACAGCCAGCAAATTTTTTTCCTGATAAAGCCCATTCAGGTCAAGTTGATACTTTTCTTTTTGCCCCGAATGGGGATGTAATAATTCAATCTTTAAACTATCTGCATCAAAATTGGACGAGCTAATCTTATATTCTTCGTCAGCAAAAATGATAGGAGATTGTGTTTCTTGCGATTTGTTTTGAAAAACAATTTTTGTCTCGGGGTGGGTTTCCCCGATCACAACAGGAATATTGGGTTTTATAATTCCTGCTTTTTCAAAGGCAATCTTTGCAAGGGTATCTCCTAAAATATCCATGTGGTCGAAACTGATATTGGTAATTACAGATATCAGCGGAGTGATCACATTGGTGCTGTCTAACCTACCACCAAGGCCGGTTTCAATGATGGCCACTTCCACTTTTTCATGTGCAAAATAATCCAGCGCCATCACAAAAGTGAGCTCAAAAAAAGAAGGTTTTATTTCTTCGGAAATAGCTTTTGTTTTCTCCAGGAAACTGATGACGAAAGTTTCCGGTATCATGTTCCCGTTTATTTTTATTCTCTCCCTGAAATCTTTTAAATGCGGCGAAGTATAGAGGCCGGTTTTGTAGCCGTTCTGTTGAAATATGGCAGCCAGCATGTGGCTGGTAGATCCTTTTCCATTGGTGCCGGCTACATGAATGGATTTTATTCTTTGCTGCGGATTATCAAGGAAATCGCAAAGTGTAAGTGTGTTTTTTAAATCTGCTTTATATGCCTTTGCACCCATACGGCTAAACAAATGGAGTTTGTTGTACAGATAGTTTAATGCCTGCTCGTAATTCATAAGGGGCAAAGGTAATGTGCTAATGAGATAATTAGCTGCTGATTTTGAGTGATCGGGCGATGAGTAATGAGGTGGGGGATGAGGATTGAAGGATGATGGTTGAGGATTGAGGAATGAGGGTTGAATTCACGATTGACCATTCAACATCCATCAGCTTTTCAACACAAAATTAAAAAGTATGGTGCCGCTTTCCACGTCGCTTTGGCCGGCAGGAAATTTCAATTGCCTTGCTTTTTGAATGGCGATATTTCTCAGCCCGGAATTGGAAGTGGTAGTTCCCCGCGCAATATTTGCAGAAGTCACTTTTCCTGACGCATCCACTTTGATGTCCACATACACTTTGGCATTTTCATTAAAATCATCCGTCATAGAAGGGAAGTGGATGGGACGTCTCCCGGATAAACCGCGTACCACACTTACACCGCTTCTTCCACCGGGAGAATTTCCATAAGCATCAGGTTTTCCATCCGGGCTGCCGGCGTCGCCCGTACCGCCCGGTTTGTATCCCTGGTTTCTGTAGCCATTGTCTTCAGCAGCGCCATTGCCACCGGTGCCGGTGCCCCCTTTATACAAAGGCACTTTAGGTTTGGGAGGTGCCGGGTTCGGATTCAAAACCGGGGAGGGATTGATGTTTTTAGAAGCCTTTGTGCTGCTTTCTTTATTAAGTACTTTGGCAGTTTCCTTTGTTTTTTCTGTTTTTATAACCGGCGCTGCTGCTTCATCATTATTGTCATCCGCCTGTATGTTTTGCGATGGGGATTCGGTAGCTTTTTGAGCGCTTTGATGGGAGGCCACACTTTGATTATCCGGCGCTCTTTCGCCCGGCACCAGGGGCTGCACGTCTCCCATTCCTTCCTGTTCATTGCCAAGGTTTACTTCTATCAGATCCTGTACGATGGGAACAGGAGGCACCCGTAAAGGCCAGGTATAAAAAATAGCGATGATGAGAAAAAGCCCACAGATAACACTGGTATATAACAATGCTTTTTTATTTTTTTCGGCTTCAAAAGAATGATCTAAGGCGTGGGCTTCCAAAATGAATTTATTTTTTTCTTTTCAAATTTAACCAATTGATAAAAATATTATGGTTCATAAATGTTAAAAGTAAATAAGAAGATCAGGCTTTTATTCTTTTCCCAAAAAGCAGGCTGCCAATGCGCACCATATTGCTTCCTTCCTCCACAGCAATTTTATAATCTGAACTCATTCCCATTGACAAAATGCCGGAGGTGCGGTGTGCGATATTTGGGGATTGGGAATCTATTTTAGGATGTGTTGCATTTGGTAAAAAATATTTATCAAACCATCCTTTTAATCCTTTAAACTCCTGCCGCACTTTATTTTCATCATCAGAAAAAGAACCCATTCCCATGAATCCGCGGATACGGATGTTTTGATACTTTGTGAGATCAGAGTCAAAGAATTCGTGTAATTTCTTTTCATCAAAACCAAATTTTGTTTCCTCTTCTGCAATATGAACCTGCAGCAGGCAATCAATAATCCTTTTGTTTTTTGCTGCTTGTTTATTAATTTCTTTTAATAATTTTTCACTGTCCACACTGTGAATTAAAGAAACAAATGGCGCAATAAATTTTACTTTATTCGATTGAAGATGCCCTATAAAATGCCAGCGGATGTCTTTGGGTAATTGTTCGGATTTATCGGTTAGTTCCTGTACATAATTTTCTCCAAAATCCCTTTGACCGTGTTGGTACAATTCCAGTATTTCCTTTTCAGATTTTGTTTTTGAAACGGCGATAAGTGTAATGTTTCCGGTTGCCAGTTCCCCGCAAATCTCTTTATATGAATGTATGTTTACAGCCAATTTTGATTATATTTTAAACCTCACTTTACTTCCTCCCGATCAGTGATGCGGGTTCATTAATGTATTGATTTTATTTCAAAAGGGCCCTTCCAATAACAATCCTTTGCATTTCGCTGGTGCCCTCATATATCTGTGTGATTTTGGCATCGCGCATCAATCTTTCCACGTGATATTCTTTTACATAGCCGTATCCGCCGTGTATTTGAACTGCTTCCGTGGTAGCCCACATAGCGGTTTCGCTGGCAAATACTTTAGCCATGGCGGCGCTTTCGGTATAGTCTTGTTTATTATCTTTTTGCCATGCAGCACGCAGACATAATAACCTGGCCGCATTAATCCGCGTAGCCATATCGGCCAATTTGAATTGTATGATCTGGTGATTTTTTATTTCAGTTCCAAATGCTTTTCTTTCTTTTGAATAAGCAATAGATCTTTCCATAGCCCCGGAAGCAATCCCCAATGCCTGTGATGCGATTCCGATGCGGCCACCGGAGAGCGTCATCATGGCGAATTTGAAGCCAAATCCATCTGCGCCGATCCTGTTTTCTTTCGGCACTTTTACATCGGTGAATGAGATGCTATGAGTATCGCTTCCGCGGATTCCGAGTTTATTTTCTTTGGCGCACACTTTTACCCCTGGCCAGTTTTTTTCTACAATAAATATATTGATGCCGTGGCTCTTTTTTTCGGGATGTGTTTGTGCAAATACTAAATACACAGAGGCGGAATTTCCATTGGTGATCCAGTTTTTTACCCCGTTAATTACATAGTGGTCTCCTTTCTCTTCGGCGGTAGTTCGTTGGGAAGTGGCGTCGCTTCCGGCTTCCGGCTCACTTAGTAAAAAGGCTCCGATATAAAGTTTACCATCTTTTTTGCCCTGTGCAAGCGGAGCTAAATATTTTTTCTTTTGTTCCTCGTTGCCAAAAGCTTCTATGCCATAACAAACAAGGCTGTTATTCACGCTCATACAAACGCTGGTGCTGGCGTCTATTTTACTTATTTCTTCCATCGCCAGTACGTAGCTTATAGCATCCAGTCCGGCGCCTCCGTATTCAGTACTAATCATCATTCCCATAAATCCCAGGTCGGCCAGTTTCATTACCTGTTCATAGGGAAATTTCTGGTGCTCATCTCTTTCGATTACACCGGGAAGGCATTCCGTATTGGCAAAATCACGTGCTGCCTGTCTGATCATTAATTGTTCTTCTGTTAACTTAAATTCCATGATTGATCTTTAGTGGCTACAAAAGTAGGCTAATTAGCCAATGTGCTGAATACCTAATGTGCTGATAGGCTAATGTGTCTGAAGGACTCCTTTGGGATAATGGGCCAATGCTGATGAGTGATGTAGCGAATGTTGATGGTAATTTTGGAATTTATTTTTTCAAAAAGATCAGAATGCTTTTTGTAGTTTTAAGTAAATAAAATGATTATGGATAAGACAAGAATTAAAATACAACTTCATAATTATATTGACATGATTGAAGATGAATCACAACTTGAAATGTTGAATGAGGCTGCCGAAACTTATGCGATAAAAAAGAAAACAGACATACTTGATTTATTAACGGGCGAACAATTGGAAAGATTGGAGCAGGCGATTCAGCAAGTTGATGAAGGAAAAATTATCTCACATGAAGAGGTAATAAAAATTTCCAGGCAATGGCTTATAAAATAGTTTGGTCTAAGAATTCATTGCAGGATTTCAATGGAATAATTAAATATTTAGTTTCACAATGGACGCTATCTGTGGCTTCTGATTTTGTGGATATTGTTGAGGTGAAATTAGAAAATTTATCGAAACAGCCACTGGTAGGAATAAGGTCTGAAAAAAATCCTTTAATAAGAAGCATTCTTTATCTTCACATAATAGGTTGTACTATAAGATTAACGAAAGCATTATTGAATTACTTGCTATCGTTGACACAAGAAAAAATCCTAAAGAAAATCCTTTCTAAAATTGTATTAGCAGATTTAAGGGTTTCATCTGTCCTGTCAGGTAATCGGCAGATAAGCTAATTACCCTACCTTCGCAGCCAAATTTTAAAAAATAAAATGCAGGCTGAAGCAAATACCAAACAAATTAACGAAATAAAGAAACGAAGGACCTTTGCCATTATCTCTCACCCGGATGCGGGCAAGACGACCCTTACAGAAAAATTATTGCTTTTTGGCGGCGCCATACAAACGGCGGGGGCGGTAAAAAGCAATAAGATAAAAAAACACGCCACTTCCGATTTTATGGAAATTGAAAGACAGCGTGGAATATCCGTAGCTACTTCGGTATTGAGTTTTGAGTATCATACTACTTTGATAAACCTGTTGGATACGCCCGGCCATAAAGACTTTGCGGAAGATACGTATCGTACGCTGACCGCGGTGGACAGTGTGGTGCTGGTGATAGACTGTGTGAAAGGAGTGGAAGAGCAAACAAAAAGACTCGTGGAGGTTTGTCGTATGCGCGATACTCCTGTGATTGTTTTTGTAAATAAATTGGACAGGGACGGTAAGAATCCTTTTGATCTTTTGGATGAAATAGAATCGGAATTAAAAATACAATTACATCCTTTGAGCTGGCCAATTGGAATGGGAAAAGATTTTAAAGGCGTGTACAATCTGTATGACAAAAATCTTCTTTTGTTTAATGCCAACCAGAAAACTAGCGAAGAAGATTTGCCGATTGAGAACCTGGATGATGAAATAGTTGAGAAAAAACTGGGTGTTAGAGATGCCGGCCAGCTAAAGGAAGATGTGGGATTGATAGCAGGCGTGTATGGAAATTTAAACCGGGAAAATTATCTTGAAGGAAAAATAGCGCCGGTATTTTTTGGAAGCGCTATTAATAATTTTGGGGTGAAAGAGTTGTTGGAAACTTTTATTAAGATTGCGCCATTACCCCAGCACAGGGCTGTAACCACAAGGATTGTAGAGCCAACTGAAAATAAATTCAGTGGTTTTATTTTTAAAATACATGCCAACCTGGATCCGCGCCACAGAGACAGGATCGCTTTTTTAAGAGTTTGTGCCGGAAAGTTTGAGCGCAACAAATATTTCCACCATGTGCGTTTACACAAGAACGTTAGGTTCAGTAATCCTTACTCATTTTTGGCGAGGGAAAAAGATATCATTGAATCTGCCTATCCGGGTGATGTGGTAGGTTTGTTTGACACGGGCAATTTTAAAATAGGCGACACGCTTACCGAAGGGGAAGAGTATTACTACACAGGCATCCCTTCTTTTTCGCCTGAAATATTCAGGGAAGTAGTGAATAAAGATCCGATGAAAACCAAGCAACTTGAGAAAGGATTATTGCAACTTACCGATGAAGGCGTGGCGCAGTTGTTCACACAGTTTGGCGGGCACAAAAAAATAATCGGTTGTGTGGGAGAATTGCAATTTGAAGTAATTCAATATCGTTTGCTACATGAGTATGGTGCTTCGGCGGAACTTAATTCACTTCCTTATTACAAAGCATGCTGGCTCACTTCAAAGGATCCGAAAAAATTGCAGGATTTTGTAAAATTCAAGTCGGGTAATATTGCTGAAGATAAAGACGGGCAGCTTGTATATCTTGCTCAAAGCGAATGGTTTTTAAATACTGAGCGCACCAATAATCCAGAAATAGAATTTCATTATACTAATGAAATTCATAAATAGAGAAGATAATCAGTAATTGGGTTGGGGCGAAAAAAGAAAAGCTTACAAATCAAATTATGTATCTTTGGTCTTTTAATTAAACGCATGAAGTCGCCTACTTTACATACCATATTAGAAGAGCTTAACGATGTTCCGGCTGACAGGCTTGGTGAGTTGCATGCCTTTATTAATTCTCTAAAGATCCCCGGGGAAAAATTAGAAAAAAGAAAAAAAATTCTTTCTTTCGCCGGCGCATTTAATGACATGTCTCAAAGCGATTATGATGATTTTGTCAAAGAAACTAAGAAGACGAGATCTAAACTTTTTGACAGTGAAATTGATTTATGAAACCTTCTTTCGTTGACACTGATATTCTTTCTCAATTTTTGCGAAATAATTTGACTGTGGTTTCAAATGCAAATAAATATTTGCAGGCATACAACGTTATTAATTTTAGCATCATTATTTACTATGAGGTTTTAAACGGATTGCTTTATAAGGATGCTAAAAATCAGCTTGCAGCATTCATTGAATTTACAGAACTTAATAGGGTGTTACCTTTGACAATGAGATCTGCTGAAATTGCTGCTGAAATTTATGCTGATCTTCGCAAGGAGGGTAAACCGATCGGCCACACCGATTCACTTATTGCAGGGATTGCTTTAGCTAACGGTTTACAATTAGTAACCAATAATACGGAACATTTTAAAAGAGTAAAGAACCTTGTATTAGTAAATTGGTTGAAGTAGAATTTGGAAGTATTTTAATACCGGGCGCACCAACAATCCTGATATAGAGTTTCATTATACTAACGAAATTCATAAATAAAAAAGATGCTGTTTGAAACTGAAAGATTATACGTTGCTAAATGGGAAGAGGGGGATTTAGATTCTCTTTACGGATTATTCAATGATACCGCCATAAAAGAATTTATTCTTCCTAAACTGACCATGGAAGAAACAGAATGCATATTTGAAAAGCAATTGCATGCCTATGAAAATAATTATCCTTTTGGAAGGTATTTTATTGTTGAAAAAATAAGCAATGATTTTATAGGACTTCTTCTTCTTAGAAAAAATAAAGAGGAAGGAGGCGTAGAAATTGGTTATTCACTCATTAGAGAACATTGGAAAAAAGGATACGCCACAGAAATTGTACAGGAAGGGGTGAATTGGTTATTTGAGCAAAAAAAGATTTCAAATATTTATGCAGTTACTGAAACAGGCAATCTTAATTCGCAAAATGTTTTATTGAAATGCGGTTTTTGCAGAGAAGAAAATTTGATGGAAGAAGAACCTATGGAGATTAATTTTACCTTGCTGCGTGACTAATTAATTTTCTTTATTTCTTACTTCAACAACATTACCTTCCCTTTTCTCCTAATAATTCCACAGGCGGTTTTTGCATTAACTGTATATACAAAAGCATCTGTATTCTGGAGTTGATTTAATCACGGCTACTTTCGTTTGTATAACAAAGTACCATATTCAAGTTATAGTTAGTGGCATCGGTTACTGTAAGTTCATTATTACAAAGCTTATAGCGGGTTGCTTCAATGTAGTTGTTAATGCT
>JBDSOE010000197.1:0-10861 GCA_039915005.1 Ginsengibacter sp. | reverse complement strand
AATTGCGTTGGCATTTACTCCGTGTGTTTCAATACCGGCGGAATATATAGTGGCTTTACCATTGGCAAAATGCCTTAAATAACCTTCTGCCATCTGGCTCCGGCAACTGTTGCCTGTGCACAAAACTAAAATTTGTTTCATTGGATTTTATTTACAGCAACCCTCACCACAACAAGCCTCGTTTTCTTCTAAAGGTTTTTCTGCATAAACCGTAACACTAAAAATGCCTGTTCCTGAATTTTTAAAAGCAGCGATTTCATCTGCTGATAAATAATTTTGCAAAATATCATCTGGAACCGTTATTGCTTTTTCTTTTTGAATCGTGATATTGGTAAAGCCATTTCTTTCTATCAGTTCCAGGTAAACCTGTTTCTGAATGGCACCGGAAACACAGCCTGCATACATTTCAGCAGCATTCTGAATGTTGGGAGGCAATTGCCCCACCAATACTATATCGGAAATACTGAAATGAGCGCCCGGTTTCAGAACCCGGTAAATCTCTTTGATAACCGCCTCTTTGTTGGGTACTAAATTGAGCACACAATTACTAACTATTACGTCAGCAATATCAGAGGTAACCGGCATCTTCTCTATATCTCCCAGGCGGAATTCTACATTATTAAAACCTCTCGATGCTGCATTGTTCCGGGCTTTGTCAATCATGGCAGAAGTAAAATCTATTCCAATTACTTTCCCTGTTTCACCGGTCTCATGCCTTGCCACAAAAGCATCATTGCCTGCACCGCTTCCCAGGTCAATTACCACATCGCCCTTCTTAATCTTTGCAAACTGCGTGGGTAAGCCGCATCCTAAACCCAGATCCGCATCAGGGTTATACCCCTCCAATTGCTGGTAATCTTCAGACATAATATTATATACTTCATCGCTGCAACAACCGGAGCCGCAGCAGGAAGATTGATTTGTTTCTTTGTCCTGCAAAGCAATCTCTGCATATTTTTGCTTTACAAGTTCTTTTAATTCATTTTCGTTTTCCATTATTTTATTTTTAAAATGTTATCGTAATCATTCGATTAAGTTTATAAAATTTAGCAACAGGTATCGCTACCTTTATGAGCGTCAAAAAGCTGATCGAATCTTTCTTTTGCCGCCTTCCATTCTTTTTTATCAATGCAATAACAAACCCTGGCGCCCTCAATATCTCCCTGTATCAATCCTGCTTCTTTCAACTCCTTTAAATGCTGTGATACGGTGCTTTGCGAAAGAGGAAGCTCTTCCACTATATCGCCACAAATGCAGGATTGCTTTTTAATCAGCAATCTCAAAATGGCTATCCTTGCCGGATGCGAAAGCGCTTTTGCATATTTTGCTATGCGATTGTCTTTTAAAGTAAACTCTTCAGATTTTGTGGCGCCCATATTGCTTATTTCAATCGCAATATTACGATATGATTATTTATTGTACAAATTTTATTTCAGAAGTTGTAAGCTGTGGAAGCCTAAACCTCACAGGTTTTTACAACCTGTGAGGTTTGAGGGAAACTTCAATTACAAAAAGAAAATGAACAAACCAACACTCCCGATAAACTGAATCAATTAATTACAAGAATATAATACACAGATGATAAAATAAATAAACCTGTGGAGGAGTTGTATGGATTGAGCGAGGAGGAAAGGGGTAATTGTCTGAATCAGGATTCCCTGCTACCCGCCAAAAATTGCCACTTAATAAGTAAGTAATGTCTGCCCACTCATTTCTCAACCTAATCTTAATAGGTTCATATAATTTTAATTTCCAGATCATTCGAAATGAAAATCCGGTTAGATTTAAAGTGAAAAATTTGGTACTGACAGACTGTTTAATTGCACACGTTACCATGTAAACAAACACCGACCAGGGAAGCCGAAAACCGGATATTGAAAGAGTAGGCAAAAAATTTACTATTATGAAAAAGTTTATTTTTTCTTTGACCCTTCTGATTTTTGTTTTAAACTCATTCTGTCAAACAACAACAAATACGGTGCTTACGAAAGATTACTACCTGCAAAAAAGTAAAAAACAAAAAACTTCAGCCTGGGTATTACTTGGAGGTGGACTTGGACTTGCAGCGTTGGGAGGTATTGTTCAGCTTATACACGAAAACAAGAGAAATAATGGTTTCGATTTTGATTTTACAGGTGCAAAGATCGCAATAGGTGGAGGTGCTATTGCTTTGGCCAGTATTCCTTTTTTTATAAGTTCATCGAATAATAAAAAGAAAGCCGCCTCTATTGCAATCACTAATCAAAATATTTTTTTGCCCCAACAAAATAGTTTTGCATCAATGACACAAAAAACATTGACTTTAAAAATAGGATTGTAATAATCGGTACCTCAGATTCGCCTGATTTACTGAATGCCCTGATCTGAAAATTTACTTCTCAGTAACGTCTAACGATAGTGGACGTTGCGTATGAGTAATGTCATCTCAATTAGAAACCAAAATACAATACACAGATGATAAAATAAATAAACCGGCGGAGGAGTTGTATGGATTGAGCGAGGAGGAAATAAAAATAGTAACAGCTTAAACCTTCCAGGTTTTAAAAACCTGTGAGATTTGATAATAGATAGGCAGGAGAAATTATTTTGGTTTGCCTTTCTTTTTTTCATGAGAACAAAACCAAATGGGTTGCAGAAATGAGGCCCTTTTCTTTTGTGCACAGACCATGGTGAATTCTTACTTTCTCATCACTTCTGCCGGCAATGTTTTTTTTGAGCCAAAGGAGAGGATCGAACTCACCACCCCAGCTTTACGAAAGCTGTGCTCTACCAACTGAGCTACTTTGGCAATTAAATATCCAACAGGATAATTAACAACGGGCAGCAAAACTACTAAATAATCATGTAGAAAAATAGCTGCCCGCACCGAAGTTCGGACAGCGGCTGGGGGAAAGGGTAATCAGGAAGTAATCAGGATGGCCGGTGCCGACCTGTGGTCTGACCCGGGTAACCGATAAAACCTTTTGCTTTCTATAACACATCGCCGTAAACAGCACGTAATCAAATTGATGCAAGTAAGATAAGATAAGGCCGTCCTTCATTTTTTATTAGATTTTTTGCTTTGGTATGATTTTGGAATTATTATGGATGATTTAATCCCTAACCATTTAAAAACAATAAACTATGAAAAGGATCTTCTTATCTGTTGTGGCTATCACTCTTACATTAGGAGTTTTTGCACAGGAAACAGAACCAACCACAAAGGACACTATCCCTGCAACAACACAAAACGCTCAATCTCAAAATGTATTTCTGATGCAGGATGGCAAAATGTATGTATTGACAGCAGATGGTGCCAAATCGGACCTTACCGCAGATACCACGTTGAGTAATGGAACCGTAGTAACCACAACCGGCACTGTAAAAACACCGGATGGCTTATCGGTAACTTTGAAAGACGGCCAGTATATAGACAAAGACGGCAATATCGGAGAGTGGAGAGGTTAAGCTAAAATTGCTGATCTCTTTAAAAGCAGAATTATCAAAAATAATCACCTGCCCCCAAAGAAGAGGTGATTTTTAAAAAAGGAATGCCATGAAAACAAGTTCATGGCATTTTCCTTTTATACACAAACACAAACTCATTTTTGTGCTCCCAAAAAAACTCCCATTCTTTTAATTCTGTAGGGATCACTCCTATTGTAACCACTGGTTTTCACCGGTAATATTTTAAAAATCAAATCCCATACTAAAATACCAGATGGGTTTTCCCTTAAAAAGCCCGTTCATAGGCCATCCTACATCTGTCTTTAAAAAATAACCCAATAGGGTGCTTCTGGCGCCAAAGCCATAGCCTCCAAGAAATGGCCCTATACCAGGCGCTTTCAGGGTAACCTGTACCGTATTAGGATCATTGGGATCCACATAGGTAACTGAGGGACGCTTTAATTTATCGTAAGCGCCATTCCATGCAGTGCCCAAATCAATAAACTGGACGAGTTGAAAATTTCTTACAAACGCATTATTAATAGGTTTGCTGAAAAAAGTGGTAAACACAGGCAACCTAAATTCACTATTGATAACGGTGGCATTATTTCCGTTGGCTGCATTTTGTATAAAGCCGCGGAGGTTTACCGCCAGGGTCTGAAAAGCATAATCCGCATCAGGCGCAGGCTTATTGGCCGGATTAAAATAGCGGTACGTTTGGGTACCGTTACTATTCTGTTTTACATTATCACCAAACATGAACCAGTTATCAATACCGCCGAGGTAATAGATCAGCTTTTGATTGCCCCAGCTAAAGTCGCCCGCTACCCTGCCCGCCCATATAAAATTGCGGTAAATAGGGTAATAGGCCCTGGCATCAAACCCTACATTAAATGTATAGCGGCCTGCCACACTTGCTAATTTGCTTATTTGCGAATTCCAATCCATATAAGCTTTGTAACGTATGCCATCCCAGATATTTTGTGCGGGATTTAGGGTGTTGTCATACACATACTCTGCGTGAATAAGGCCATAGGTTTTGGATTGATCGGGTATGGGAAGCGAAAAATCGTCCACAGCGCTTAACACGCTTTTATCTTTCCTGACGCCCACGCTAAAGCGCATGCTTTTGGTAACATCAAACGGATACGAAATACTTCCCTGATATAAGTTGGAAAACAATCTTCCCGGGTAACCCGTTTCCGTACTTCCCTGCATCACACTCTTGTAATACATTAAACCCCAATCCAGTCTCTTTCTTAAATTGGTAAACTGAAAAAGCCAGTCGTTATCTTTTAAATTGGTGGACAGCCGGAAGCCTCCGGATATTTTTATGTCTTCCATTATATCGGCAACCCCTATGCGCAACATGCCATTCAAGCCGTTATCGGAAGTTAAACGTACGGGGCCTGAGCCTCCCTGGTAAGGCTGGAACCTGGTGCCCAGCACATTATTATTAAATCCGGCTACCACATAGTCCGTAGCAAATTTCAGGGGTTTGTAAGGATACAATTTAGCGGTAGATAATACCGTGGATTCATTTACCGGCTGGTTATATATATTTTCTGCAGCCCCGGTGGTATCCTTTTTTTCCGGCTTAAACTCATGTTGAAATATATCGTCCTCATTGGTTACTGATGGGCGCGAAATAATTTCTTGACCCTGCGAGATACGGTCTATCTCCATCAATTTTTTCATGTAGGCGCTGGGTGGATTGGTTACGTTTCTCCGGCGCAAAGTATTTTCATCAATCTTCAGTTTATAAAGAATTTTATCATCACTTTGCCGGGTTACTTCACTCACCTGTTTGTTATCCCCCGCTTCGCGTGTCTCAAGAAGGCTGCTTCCATAATTGGTTAAAGGAAATACATAAGCGGAATCGCTGGAAACAGTTACCACGGCTACGGAATCCACATCTGCTTTTTTATACACGCGCAGGGTGGAATCCACTTCCTCGGTGGATGGATTACGAAGAATCTCGTCGCCAATGAGAACCATGGTATCCAGACCTTCGTTTTTAGTAGTAAAGAATCCCGCGTAGCGGTTGCCAATACCGTTTTCATCACTCACGAATGTAAAATGATTGTCGTTGTATTGCGTGGGATAACGCGCATTACCAAATTTTAAATTGCTCAATTGGGTGATCTGGTTTAGCCCGGGTCTGTCGGTGGCAAAGTCGGTAACCAAAAAAATGTTGTATCTGTTTTTCATTAAAGAAGTATCCCCGCCTTTTATACCCGGGGCAGGGCGATTGCTCGAAAAAATAATTCCCATCTTATTAGGAAAAACCACAAAAGAAGGATCCAGGTCATCATACACATCATTGGTAATTTGCTTTAATTTTTCGTTATCAATGTTGTAAACATAAATATCGGAATGGCCATTTTTAACACCGCTTAAAAGCAATTCCGTGCTGTTGTAGAAATATTTCATATCCTGCACCTGGTCCAGCAATTTGGTAAGGTCTCTTTTATAAGGCTTCACCCTGGTGATCACATCATACACAAAAAGCTTAATTCTTCCCTGTTCTTCATAAAGCACCGAAAGCCTTGTTCCTTTAGGGTCCCAGGCCATCATGGGGTAATTGGGATTCACGTCTTCAATCCTGCTTTTGCTTCCGAATTTTAATAAGGTTTTGTCTTTATCTTCTTCATTCAACAGCAGACGGTATTGTCCCTTTTTATATTGCACCACTGCAAAAGAGCCATTGCGTTTATTAGGGTTCACATTAAAATGAAAATAGTCTTTTCTCTTACCAACGGTTACGCTGGTGATCTCGCTTCCCTTGGGATAATTTCTCCGGCGCGAAATATCTTTATCATATTTTTCTTCCTGGTACTCCATAAAATCAGAAAGTAACTCTTTGAACTTTCTTTTCTTGGCCACCTGCTGCGTTGCCCTATTTAGGTTCTTATAAATGCGGGCGAGGTACAATAAATACGTAGTGTTTTCTTTCTTGTACTTTTCTTCCATATAATACCAGAAAGCATGGCCGGCCAGCAATGGCTTTTCAAAAGCAAACTGGTAAAAGTTTTTATAGTTGCCGCTGAGTATTTCACTTTTTAAATCGTCATCAAGCTGGGTACTCCAGTTTTGCCCCACATAAGCTACATACCCGTCCACGAGCCACTCCGGAAGATCCAGCAATGCCTTGTTGCCTGCCACCTCTCCAAGGTCGTCACCAAAAAGCATATTTTGGGTTAGCACTTTTGCAATGCCCTCACGCACCTGCCTGCGAAGGTCAGCATGGTTGCTATTGAAGTAAACAATCATTTTATTGTTCATCAGCTTGGTGGTGCCGCCTGCATATTGCCAGTCAATCCCAATCCCGATATTGCTTTGCTGCATATCGTTGAAAGTATTGTAAATAACAAGGTTGGCCCTGCGTTGTAAACTATATTCCACAAACTTTTCAATTCCCGGAAGCTCTTCTTCCGCAATCTGCATTACATATTTTGCCAGTTCCTTTCCGTTCTGATTGTAGTATGCATTAAAATTTGCTGTCTGGTAATATTCCCATTTAAATTTCTTAAACTGTACCCTGTTTTTCCCAAACTCAACACTGCTTACCTGCGCATTTATCATGCCTCCGAAGGCGAATAAAAACGAGATAAGCAGAAATATTTTTTTGTCAATCTTAATCTTGTGATCTTGCATGTGGTATGGTTATAATTGCCCTAAAATTAATCGTTTCATACTAATCAATAAAATGAATTTACTGAACCCTTATATACGATATGTTTCAAATAAAAAGTTTTACATTTAACCCGGTGCAGGAAAACACTTACCTGCTTTACAATGAACACAAAGAATGCATCATTATAGATCCCGGATGTTATTACGATCATGAAAAAGACGAGCTACAATCTTTTATAAATACCAACAAATTACAGCCCATAATTTTGTTGAATACTCATTGCCATCTTGACCATGTTTTTGGTAATAAATTTATTGCAGAAGAATATAATTTAAAGTTAAAAACACATATACTGGAACAATCCGTTCTGGAAATGGCGCCTGCTTCGGGATTGATGTTCAATCTTCCTTTTGATAGTTATATGGGTGAGGTTGATTTTTTAGAAGAAGGTGATGTGGTTTCTTTAAGAGATGATGCATTAAAGGTAATTCATGCGCCGGGGCATTCGCCCGGAAGTATTTGTTTTTATTGTGCCAGGCAAAACTTTATTATTGGCGGCGATGTATTGTTCAAAAACAGTATTGGCCGCACGGACCTGCCTTATGGCAGCCATGAAGACCTGGTAAAAAATATCAAAGAAAAACTTTTTACATTACCCAAAGATACCAAAGTATATCCGGGGCATGGGCCCGCCACCACAATTGGCGATGAAATACAGTCGAATCCGTACCTGGTGTAAATGAGAAATAAAATTTAAGAAAAGCTATTGGTTTATTAAATCCACCCCGCCATTAAAATGAATCCATTTTTAAAATTAGTAACCCATCCTTTTAAATTCCGACTGTATTTATTGTACCGGTTACCCGCGGCTTTTTTTTCAGGGATAAAAGTAAAAGAAGCCACCCCGCATACATGCACCACTTCTGTGCCGTACAAATGGCTTACTCAAAATCCTTTCAGATCTACTTATTTTGCATCGCTTGCCATGGCCGCGGAGATGAGCACCGGCTTATTGGCGCTAAGCCATATTTATAAAAGAGAGCCCGCTATATCCATGCTGGTTACAAAGATGGAAGCCCAATATTTTAAGAAGGCAACAGGCATTACTTTCTTTACCTGCGAAGAGGGGATGCAAATAGAAAATACCATAAATGAAGCCATCCATACCGTGGAAGGAAAGAGTATTACCATTGCATCCACCGGAAAAAATAAAGAGGGAGAACGGATCGCTAAGTTTTTATTTACCTGGTCATTTAAAATAAAATAAGGTCGGGGTAACTATTGTCTGAATCAGGATGTAGGGGATGATTGGATTTACAGGATCATCTGGTAATAAAAAAAATTCCATCAGGTTCGGCTATTTTTAGTTTTACAGGCATAAGATAAGATGAGAGAAGAAAGAAAAATTCATTTTCCGAACACGCCGAGTCCCCTGTGGGAGACTCGGCTGGGACTAAATATTATCCGCAGAAAGAATACACGACATTCTTGTCTTAACTAAATGATCTTGCCCGTGAAAAAGCCTCCAGTAGCAAGTGTTCCAAGGTTAATCAGATAGAAGAGGACCAAACCAAATATCATTACAGTTTCAATGATTTCATTTCTTGATGAGTTCTTCCAGAATCTTCTCATATTCCGCAAATCGATGTTCTCTAATTGGCTTAACCTTTGGCTCCGTTGAAAAATACAAGAGTAAACATGGGTTAATTCCTCTGTATTCAGAAACATATTCATATTTGATTAGCTCGTTGTTTTTAATTCGTTGCTTTATTTTGTTGTGATAAGGATACATCTGGTAAAGTATGTAATTGTGCCCAAGGTTGAGTAATTTATTTTTCTTCACCAGGAAATTGTTTCAAAAGGTTAACGAATTCAGTTGCTTTAGTATTTACCGCTGTATGTCCTTGAATAGCGTCCGATCAATGTCATTTAGTTAATGATTTTACATACAAAATATCACCCTTTCTGGGTTCTGCAAATTTTGATTTCTTATCTATAATCATACCATCCCTTCGGTATTAAAGCCGGAACGGCTGATAGGATTGTAGAAAAAGTAATTGGGGATTGTTCTAAAACCCGGAACGGGTAACATTTATCTTCTTAACTAAATGACATTGAGCGGTCGCTTGCGCAAAACCGGGATTATAAAATCCTGTAAACCCCAATCATCTGTAAATCCTTATTCAGACCATTAAATGTTTTTCAGCCGGAGCCTACAGCTACGTAAAACCATCTGCACAAATACTAACAACGGTGGACAAACGCAATGTACACAACCAGGCCTGCGCCAGAATAGACCTCAATTCAAAAATGCAATGTCCTGAGTTGCAGCAAATCCATAATTCGTTAGACTCAGAACTGAGTAAGAAGTATTTATTATTACCGAAAAACCACCGCTATAAAATAAATTATTCGGACGCTTCAGTGGGTTCTTCTTTTTTCTCAATATCATCTTCTGTAGGAACATTGTGCAAATGAACAATGTCTTTTGATTTTGATTTTGACTTTGCTTTAAGGTTCAGCATTTCTACAAAGACAGAAAAAGCCATTGCAAAATAAATATATCCCTTCGGAATATGCTGTTCAAATCCTTCTGCAAAAAGTGAAAGACCGATTATTAATAAAAATGCCAGGGCAAGCATTTTCACTGTAGGATGTCTATTTACAAAATCACTGATGGACTTGGCAGAGATCATCATTACGATTACTGAAATAACTACTGCTGCAATCATTACTTCAATATGCTTTGCCATGCCCACGGCAGTAATAACAGAATCTAATGAAAATACAACATCCAGTAATAGTATCTGGATGATCACGCCTGAATAGGTCACTACTCCTTTAATCTTTTGTTCGTGCTCCTCTCCTTCCAGCTTATCATGCATTTCTGAGGTGCTTTTGTAAATCAAAAACAAACCACCAATGATTAAAATAATATCCCGGCCAGACAGGTTCAGTTTCTCCAACAATTCCGGATCACTAATATTTAGAAATGACCCGATGTTTAAAACAGGCTCTGTCAATGTCATAATCCAGGTAAGGGATAATAAAAGTAATATCCTGGTGACCATCGCCAATGCAAGTCCTACCTGGCGGGCATTTCGTTGTTTTTCCAGGGGCAACTTGGCTGCCATAATGGAAATAAAAATAATATTGTCAATACCCAACACAATTTCCAGGACAGTCAGGGTGATAAGAGAGGCCCATATTTCAGGGTTCAGGAGAAAATCCATAAAAAAGATTTCTGCAAAAATAATTGCATAAAGCTTACAATAATTTTTTCCGGATTTGTTTACACAAAATTAATATTAAACCTAAAAAATCTGTTTGGAAAAAGATGCGCTGCTTTTTTTAAATAACAGCGGATAATTTTGCCTTTGTTGGTGTTGAGCAGGGATAAGTGCGGCTGCTTCACCAACAAAACGAATTGGACCAACTCCTATCTTCGGATTTTTAAATAGGCAAGCTTAGTTCCAGCCGAGTCTCCCGGAGGGGACTCAGCGTCAATTCCGAAAAAACACATCCAATAATCAAAAGATCACCATTACGCTTTTTCAAGCTGTGATTAATACTATCCGGTTTATAAAAAATGTAAAGGGAGACAGCAGTAATTTACCCCAAAGTAGTATTTTTAACTTAATCATCCTAAATATTTATAATACTTACTAAAGTTGGGGAAGTAGTTGGCGAAGGCACCACAGGAACCGCCAGGTTTCTCCAAAAAATCACCTTCTCAGCCGCCGCGGTTCGTGTCTCCACGAACCGTATCTCAGAAATGTGGTTCGTGGAGACACGAAC
>JBDSOE010000184.1:0-5851 GCA_039915005.1 Ginsengibacter sp. | reverse complement strand
CCATTTTTTTCAAATAAGTCAAGCATCCATTCCTTTCTACTCTCCTGCGGATTGTTTACAATGGCATCTATTATTTTCATGGCTGTAAAACTTTTGATATTTTTTATTACCATACCAGGATTTGCATTATTGATAAACGAACAAATTAGGTGAAAATGATTAGGCATCAGCACCCAGGCATGTAATTGCAGGTTCTGATTCTTTTGGCAAAACTTAAAACTATCTAAAAGAATATTCCGGTAAATATCGCGTGTAAATACATCTATCCAATCTACCACCGTAGATGTTATAAAATACACACCTTCTCTATCATCAAATTTGTACTTACTGCTCATTAAGTAAATGTACAAAAACTAAATAATGAACTAATGTGATTATCTCTTCTTTAAATTGACAATTCTTCTTCCAATCAGAATTAGTAACGAACAGTCACAGGTCAGGAGACCTGCGCCAGTCCGTAGCCAGTCCGTACTGTAGGGTATAATACCAGAATCGCCGGGAAGATAGTATTAAGTAGCAAGAAGTAAGTATCAAGTATCAAGTATCAAGAAGTAAGTAACAACATCTCACATCATACATCTCCGAAAGGAGTCCTTTGGAAAACATCGTACCTCTTCGGATAACCGTACTCCAATAATAATTAATTGTCAATATTAGGTTTCCCTCTACATTTGCAGATTATTTCAAAAAAAGTGAGACAATGGGTAGTTATAAAATTTCATTGTTGAACAATAAAATAGCAGCGTGCGGGTAAATTTAAAGAAGGTAACCCCTGTGGGTTTAATCATTGCACTGGGCATTGTTTATGGGGACCTGGGAACTTCTCCTCTTTATGTTTTTAATGCCATAATAAGAGATAGGGTCATTACGGATGAACTTATACTTGGCAGTTTGTCCTGCATCATTTGGACGCTCACCTTACAGACTACCATTAAATATATTATACTCACTTTAAAGGCGGACAACAATGGTGAAGGCGGTATTTTTTCGTTGTTTGCTCTCATTCGTCGTCAAAAAAGATGGCTGGTATTCCCTGCAATGATAGGCGGGGCTTCGGTGTTGGCCGATGGAATTATTACACCCTCCATCACCGTTACTTCAGCCATTGAAGGATTAAGGCAAATTCCTTTTTTCAGCAATATCAGCCATGATACCATTGTATATATTGTGATTGGTATTTTAATTGCCTTATTCTTTTCTCAACAATTTGGTACCGCTTCTATTGGTAAATTATTTGGGCCAATTATGTTCTTTTGGTTTTTAATGCTTGCGGTATTAGGCTTCCTGCATATTTTTGATGGCTTATATATTTTTAAGGCGCTCAATCCCTATTATGGAATCAAACTATTAACCATTTATCCGGGTGGCTTTTGGATACTGGGAGCCGTATTTCTCTGTACCACCGGAGCGGAAGCTTTGTATAGTGACCTTGGCCACTGTGGAAGAAAAAATATCCGTATTTCATGGATCTATGTAAAAGTATCGCTCATTATCAATTATCTCGGACAGGGGGCCTGGCTGTTATCTTATCACAATGGAAAAACTTTTACCAAAGAAATAATTGATAACGGTTTTAATCCGTTCTATGGAATTATGCCCGAAAGTTTTAAGATGATCGGGATAGTGATCGCCACGGTTGCAGCTATCATAGCAAGCCAGGCATTGATCAGCGGCTCATTTACCCTCATCAGTGAAAGCATGCGTTTGAATCTGTGGCCTAAAATGAAAATAAATTATCCCACGGAAGAACGTGGGCAGTTGTACATTCCGGGCATCAACACCGTTTTACTGTTGGGATGTTTGGGCATCACTTTATATTTCAGAACCTCATCAAACATGGAGGCCGCTTATGGATTAGCCATTACCTTGTGCATGTTGGCCACTTCTATTTTGTTTGCAAATTTTCTGGTTTCGCGCAGAACGCCCAAAATTTTGATCTACCTGTATCTCGCTGTTTATTTATCTATTGAAATGAGTTTTCTCATCGCCAATCTTGAGAAGTTCCCCCATGGTGGGTTTGTAACATTAATTGTGGGCGGTGGTTTATTTACCATAATGTATGTATGGTTCAGGGCGCGAAGAATTAAAAACCGTTACATAGAATTTGTAAGGCTGGAACAATATCTGCCTACCATACAGGAATTGAGTAACGACATGAGCATTCCGAAATATGCTACTCATTTGGTGTATTTGACGAGTGCCAATAATCCAAAAGAAATAGAGCACAAAATTATTTATTCCATTCTTAACCGTAAACCCAAGCGTGCAGATATTTATTGGTTTGTGCATGTGGATACGCAGGATGAGCCTTACACATCGGACTATACCGTGGAAACCATAATCCCCAATGAAGTGATAAGAGTGGAGCTACGGCTGGGTTTCCGAATGGAGCCCCGGATCAACCTGATGTTTAGAAAGGTGGTGCAGGACATGGTAGCCAATAAAGAAGTGAACATCACCAGCCGTTACGAGAGCCTGCAGAAGAATAATGTGGTGGGCGATTTTCAATTTATTGTAATGGAAAAATTCTTGTCGCAGGATAATGAATTGCCCTTCTTTGAAAGGATTATAATGAAGATTTATTTCTGGGTAAAAACGATAAGCCTTAGCGAAGAACGTGGTTTCGGGTTGGAGCAAAGTAATGTAACGGTTGAGAAATTTCCACTGATAGTGGCGCCCATTAGGAAGCTGAAGCTAAAGCGTATTTTTAATGATGAGGAAGGAGGATGAGAAGTTAGGAATTAAACTGGAATTAGCTCAATTGAAACCGCTACTATCAATTAAAAAATGTCTTCCACACTTTTTTATATTATTTCGGGATACGCGCTTATCATGATACTGGTTTATCTCGTGCAGGAAAGATTTATTTTTAAGCCAGAAAAATTAAAGCAGGATTTCATTTATAAATACGATGTTCCTTTTAAAGAATTATTTATTGATATAGAACCGGGGGTGAGAATAAACGGCCTGCATTTTTATACAAAAGAACCGTTGGGATTGATCTTATATTTTCATGGCAACACAAGAAGTATAAAAGGCTGGGCCAAATATGCCAAAGACTTTTATCGTTATAAATATGATGTGGTATTGGTGGACTATCGTGGCTTCGGTAAAAGTACCGGGCGCCGGAGCGAAAAAATGATGCTGAATGATATGCAGGTGGTTTACGATTCGCTGGCCGTACAATTTCATGAGCATCACATCCTGGTTTATGGAAGAAGCCTGGGGAGCGGTTTTGCTACGAAAATTGCCAGCGAAAATTCTCCACGGTATTTAATTCTTGATTCGCCTTATTATAGTTTTAGAAAAGCTGTGCAGCGTTTTATTCCTATTTTGCCCATGCGTTTTGTATTGCGGTATCAATTACAAACTGATAAATGGATCAGGAAAGTAAATTGCCATACCTATATTATTCATGGCACCAAAGATTGGTTGATTCCGATAAGCCAGAGTGAACAATTGCAACGATTGAATCCCGGAAAAATAACGCTTATCCGTATTGTGGGTGGCGGGCATAATAACCTTACTTCATTTCCTGAATATCATAATTTCATCAGGGATATATTGGCGGTGTGAGTGGTGAATTAAGAATTAGGATTGAGGATTGAGGGTTGAGGATTGAGGGTTGATGATTGAGGATTGAGGGTTGAGGGTTGAGGGTTGAGGATTGATTGAAGGATTAGAAATTTGGAATTAGTGTTCATTCGTGCAATTCGAATAATTAGTGTTGATGTAATTCGTGTTTGTGTAATTCGTGTTTTTTAATTTATTATAAAATGGAGCAGCAAAATAAAATCTATAAAGTTTCAACCCGAAGAAAAATTTTTCGATGGGCCACCATGACCACACTGGTATATTGTTCCATTGGCCTCGCACTGTTTTACCTGCAGGAAAAATTTATGTTTCATCCCGAACCTTTGCCCGCGGATTACGTGTTTAAATTTTATATGCCTTTTAAAGAAATAATCATACCAATGAATGCGCATGACACGCTGGACCTGGTGCAATTTTTCCCTAAGGATACAGCACCAAAAGGCGTAGTATTATATTTTCATGGCAACCGCGGAAACATAAACCGGTATGCAAAATACGTTTCCAATTTTACGGATAAAGGGTATGAAGTATGGATTCCCGACTATCCCGGATATGGAAAAACCACCGGCAAACTAACGGAAGAAAATATGTATAAGCAGGCGCGTGAAATATATAAATTAGCGCACTCACAATTTTCTTTTGATAGCATTATTGTCTATGGGAAGTCGTTAGGAACCGGGGTGGCTTCATTTATTGCCGCAAAGCAAAAATGCAAGAGATTGATTTTAGAAACGCCTTATTACAGCATTCCCTCTTTATTCAGCAATTATGCGCCTATTTATCCCACACACAGAATGTCGCATTTCAAATTTCCGGTGGGTGACTATTTAAAAGAAGTGACTGCGCCTGTTACCATTTTTCACGGCACTTCTGATAAGGTTATTTTTTACCGGCAGGCAAGCAAACTAAAAGAAGTGTTAAAACCTGGCGATGAATTTATAACTATCGAAAATGGCGGCCATAATAATCTAAATGACTTTCCGCTGTTTAAGGCAAAGCTGGATTCAGTATTGAAATTGTAAAATAATTTACCCAACTTCCGTGAAGTGCTATCGGGTAAGTTTTTTTTAATGGTGTAGCAAGACCAATAGCAAAATAGATTTCAGAAATCCTTTCTTAATCTTTAAATTTATACCCTCTTATTATTTTATCTTCTGACCACTTAAATTACTATGGGGAAAATCCAGATTAAAGTTCAGCCGAAAGTTTATGATGCTATTATTGTAGGCTCCGGCGCCGGCGGCGGAATGGCCACTTATGTATTGGCCAATGCCGGTTTAAAAGTTTGTTTGATAGAAGCAGGCCCGATGTATGACCCTGCAGTAGATTCCAACCAGATGAAAAATCCCTGGGATTCACCGCGACGGGGTGCCAGCACAAAGTATCGCCCATTTGGAGATTTCGATGGCTGTTACTGGGGTTGGGAAATTGATGGCGAACCTTACACCCAATCGCCGGGAACTAAGTGGGAATGGTGGCGTGCCCGTATGTTAGGCGGTCGCACCAATCACTGGGGAAGAATTTCTCTTCGTTTTGGCCCCAAAGATTTTAAACATAAAAGTATTGATGGCCTCGGCGACGACTGGCCAATTGGTTACGATGATGTAAAACCCTATTATGATAGGGTAGACCGGTTGCTTGGCGTATTCGGCACCAATGAAGGATTAGTGGACGATCCGGACGGTATTTTTTTACCGCCTCCCAGGCCGCGCCTTCACGAACTGTTTATAAAAAAAGCGGCAACCAATATTGGCATTCCCGTAATTCCTTCGCGGCTTTCTATTCTTACGAAAGCCATTAATAAAGAAAGAGGTCAGTGTTTTTATTGTGCGCAATGCGGGCGGAGCTGTAAAGTATATGCTGATTTTTCTTCGTCTTCCTGCCTGGTAATTCCGGCATTAAAGACTGGTAATGTGGATCTCGTTACCGACTCTATGGTTCGTGAAGTATTGACAAATAGAGAAGGACTTGCCACTGGTGTTTCGTATATCAATAAAACAGAACAGCAGGAATACCAGGTGAAAGGAAGAACGGTTATTCTTGCGGCCAGCGCCTGTGAATCGGCAAGGCTTTTATTGAATTCAAAATCGGCCCGTCATCCCAATGGTTTGGCAAATTCAAGCGATGTAGTGGGCAGATATTTGCATGATTCTACAGGTGCGGATATGGGTGGCATTATCCCTGAATTATTTGACCGTAAAAGATACAATGAAGATGGCGTCGGGGGTATGCACGTTTACACTCCGTGGTGGCTAGA